>DATNMT010000564.1:0-2959 GCA_035602495.1 Bradyrhizobium sp. | reverse complement strand
TCACCGCACCGACATCGGCCGCGAGCTTGGCGGCGGCGGCGAGAATCGCGGCGCCATCGTGCCGCGCCGTCGCGCCAGTTCCGACCAGCACGATTGGATTCTTGGCGCCCTTCAGCACGCCCGCGAAGGAATGCTTGCCGGCCGCGAGGTCGCTGAGCGACTCCGTGCCCGCGCCGAGATAGTCGTAGCTGTAAGTGAGGTCGGCCTTGGCGCCGATCACACCGATCTTGAGCTGGCCCGTGCGCCAGCGCTTGCGGATGCGCGCGTTAAGGACGGCGGCTTCCTTGCGCGGGTTCGACCCCACGATCAGAAGCGCGTCGGCCTGCTCGATGCCGGCGATACCCGGATTGAAAATGTAGGAGGCGCGGCCGGACTTGGGATCGAAGGCGTCGCCACCCTGCACCGAGAGATTGGCGGAGCCGCATTTGGCCAGCAGCTCCTTCAGCGCGAACATCTCTTCCACCGCGGCGAGATCGCCGGCGATGGCGCCGATCCGCTTGCCGTCGATGCGGCCGGCCTTGGGGTCGAAGCCGTCGCCGCCTTGCGTGGTGAGATTGGCCGAGCCGCATTTCGCCAGCAGCTCCTTCAGCGCGAACATTTCTTCCACCGCGGCGAGATCGCCCGCGATGGCGCCGATCCGCTTGCCATCGATGCGGCCGGCCTTGGCTGCGATCGCCTCGAACGCCTCCGGCCATGACGCCGCGCGGAGCTGGCCGTTTTCCCTGATATAGGGCCGGTCGAGCCGCTGGGTGCGCAGGCCATCGACGATGTGGCGGGTCTTGTCGGAAATCCATTCCTCGTTGACCACCTCGTTGACGCGCGGCAGGACCCGCATCACTTCGCGGCCGCGGGTATCGACCCGGATTGCCGAGCCGACACCATCCATCACGTCGATCGACTGGGTCTTGCCGAGCTCCCATGGCCGAGCCGCGAACGCGTAGGGTTTTGAAGTGAGCGCACCCACAGGGCAGATATCGACCAGATTGCCCTGCAGTTCCGAGGTCAGCGCCGACTCGAGATAGGTGGTGATCTCCATATCCTCGCCGCGGCCGGTAGCGCCCATCTCGGGCGCGCCGCAGACTTCGGCGGAAAAGCGGACGCAGCGCGTGCACTGGATGCAGCGGTTCATCGAGGTCTTGACCAGCGCGCCCAGATATTTGTCCTCGACCGCGCGCTTGTTTTCGGCGAAGCGCGAGGTGTCGACGCCATAGCCCATCGCCTGATCCTGCAGATCGCACTCCCCGCCCTGATCGCAGATCGGGCAATCCAGCGGATGGTTGATCAGCAGGAACTCCATCACGCCTTCGCGCGCCTTCTTTACCATCGGCGAGCGGGTGGAGATTTCCGGAGGTTCGCCCTTGGGACCCGGACGGCAATCGCGCACGCCCCAGGCGCAGCTCGCGACCGGCTTGGGGCCGCCCTTGATCTCGACCAGGCACATCCGGCAATTGCCGGCGATCGACAGCCGCTCGTGGTAGCAGAAGCGCGGAATTTCGGCGCCCGCGGCCTCGCACGCCTGCAGCAGCGTGTATTCCGGGGGAACATCGATCTCTTTGCCGTCGACGATGAGTTTGGTCATAGCGCTCTCAGATCTTTCCGAGCTTGCAGTCGGGTGGTGTGACGCTGGCGGTCTTCATGGACGCCTTCACCCATTGCTGGGTGTCAGTCGAATAGGTCTCCAGATAGGCCGGCTCGGCCCTCGACTTCTCGCACAGGAACGGCAGATGCGGCTTCAGGTCGTAATCGCACGAAGCAGTCCACTCCCGCTTCTCGGCGAACGCCGTGGTCGCCTCCTCGCAGGCATAGAGGAAGTAGGAGACGAAGCTTTCGTATTGCACTTGCTGGTCGCGGCTGCCGGCCTTGATCAAATCGTAGTCGGGCTGCGAGAATTTCGGATTCTTGAACGCCAGATCGGTGTAGCCGAGAAACGCCTGCCGGGCGCTGGCCGCGCGATTGCTGGTGCGGATTTCATTGATCTGAAACAGGATCGCAACGAAGCCGAGCAGCGCCACGGTCGCCTGCGCCATCTGCGCCAGCGTCCCGTATTTCTGCCACCAGAGGATGCTCGGTTGCGACATCGGTCTCACTCCGCCGCGACCATATGCGCGGGATCGAGAATGCCTGCGTCATCGACATCGGCCTTGCGCGAATATTCGTCGATGCGTGCCTCAATCTCGTGACGGAAATGCGCGATCAGGCCCTGGATCGGCCACGCCGCGGCGTCGCCGAGCGCGCAGATGGTGTGGCCCTCGACCTGCTTGGTCACTTCCAGCAGCATGTCGATCTCGCGCTTGTGAGCGCGGCCTTCGGCCATCCGCGTCAGCACCCGCCACATCCACCCGGTGCCCTCGCGGCACGGCGTGCACTGGCCGCAGCTCTCGTGCTTGTAGAAATAGGAAATCCGCGCGATCGCCCGGATCAGGTCGGTCGATTTGTCCATCACGATGACAGCCGCGGTGCCGAGACCGGAGCGCAGCTTGCCGAGGCTGTCGAAATCCATTGGCGTATCGATGATCAGTTCCGCCGGCACCATGCGCACCGAGGAGCCGCCGGGGATCACCGCCTTGAGATTGTCCCAGCCGCCGCGGATGCCGCCGCAATGGCGCTCGATCAGTTCGCGGAACGGAATCCCCATCGCCTCTTCGACGTTGCAGGGACGCTCGACATGGCCGGAAATACAAAACAGTTTGGTGCCGACATTGTTGGGCCGGCCGATTGCCGCAAACCATGCAGCGCCACGCCGCAGGATATCCGGCGCAACCGCGATCGATTCGACATTGTTGACGGTGGTCGGGCAGCCATAGAGGCCGACATTGGCCGGGAATGGCGGCTTTAGCCGCGGCATGCCCTTCTTGCCTTCGAGGCTTTCCAGCAGTGCCGTCTCTTCGCCGCAGATATAGGCGCCGGCGCCGTGGGTCACGTAAAGGTCGAACGGAAAACCGTTGATATTGTCCTTGCC
>DATNMT010000563.1:0-4855 GCA_035602495.1 Bradyrhizobium sp. | reverse complement strand
AAATCCGTAAAGTGGCGTGATCGACAACTCGCCTACAACGCTGGACAGCTACACGAATGGCACAACGCCCAGCGCGAAGCTGCTGATTCCTGGCGAAGCCGCCCACCAAAACGAGATGATGTCGCCCGTCGTAACGGAATGATGTCGCCCACCAAAACGAGATGATGCCGCCCACCGGAACGGAATAATGCCGCCCGGGTTTTGACGGCGCCGAGCGCCTCCGCTGGCCTGTTTAGGGTCGCTCCTTTGGCAATCCAAGGGAGCGATCGATGCCAGCGGAAAGAGTTTCGATGCGCCAGGCGCGCGAGATCATTCGTCTGAAGTTTTCAACCAGCCTGCCGACGCGCGAGATCGCGCGGCGTCTTGGCCTCGCGCCTTCGACGGTTCGAGAGACGTTGAGTCGGTTGGAGAGCGCTGGGCTATCTTGGCCATTGCCGGAGGGGATCGGCGACGCCGAACTGGAGGCGGCGCTTTACGCCAATCGCAGAAGCAAACGGGGACACCGCCGCCATGCCGAGCCGGATTGGCCCGCGGTCCATCGAGAGTTGAAGCGCAAGCACGTCACTCTGCTGATCGTCTGGGACGAATATATCGCGGCCAACCCCGGCGGCTACAGCTATTCGCGGTTTTGCGAACTCTATCGCGGCTTTGAAGCGAAGCTGTCGCCGACGATGCGGCAGACGCACGCGGCGGGCGAACGGTTGTTCGTCGATTACGCAGGCGACGGGGTTCCGGTTGTCGTTGACCGGCTCACCGGGGAAGTCCGCATGGCGCAAATCTTCGTCGCCGTGCTCGGCGCCTCGAGCTTCACCTTCGCGCACGCGAGCTGGACGCAGGCGCTCCCCGACTGGATCGACGCCCATGTGTGCGCGCTCGAGGCGATCGGCGGCGTCCCGCAATTGCTTGTGCCGGACAACACGAAGACCGCCGTCATCAAGGCCTGCCTTTACGATCCCCAGGTCAATCGGACCTATGCCGAAATGGCGACGCATTACGGAGCCGCCATTTTGCCGGCGCGGCCGCGGCGGCCCCGGGACAAAGCCAAGGTTGAGCAGGCCGTGCTCATCGTCGAGCGATGGCTGCTCGGGCGGCTGCGTCACCGAACCTTTTACAGCCTGGCGGACGTCAACGCGGCGATCGCCGATCTCATGACGCATCTCAATGAACAGCGGCCGATCCGCCGGCTCGGCGCAACGCGCCGGCAATTGCTGGAGGCGGTCGATCGGCCATCGCTGAGGTCTCTGCCGGCCGAGCCTTACGAGTTCTCGGAATGGCGGACATGCCGCGTCGGCATCGACTATCACGTCGAGGTCGCCGCCCATTATTACAGTGTGCCCCATCGCTTCGCCCGCGCCGAGGTCGACGCGCGGCTGACGGTGCGGACCGTCGAGATTTTCCTCAAGGGCGAGCGGATCGCCGCGCATGTGCGCGCCAGCGGCAACCACAAGCACACCACCGTCTCCGAGCACATGCCGTCCAGCCATCGGCGCTATGCTGGCTGGACGATCGAGCGCATCCGCGCCGACGCGCGCCTGATCGGGCCGGCGACGGCGGCCCTGTGCGAACTGATCCTTGAGACGCGACCGCATCCCGAGCAGGGCTTTCGCGCCTGCCTGGGCATCGTCCGGCTCGCCGGTCCCCATGGCGCCGAGCGTCTGGAAGCCGCCGCCGAACGCGCCATCGACATCGGCGCGCGGACCTACGGCTCGGTCAAATCCATCCTCGACAACAACCTTGACCGGCGTCCCGCGCGCCAGCGCTCCACGGACGGAACGCCGATCCTGCACGCCAACATCCGTGGGCCGCGCTACTACAATTAGGAGAGACGACTTGCTCAAACATCCCACTTTCGATCAACTCAACGCCCTTGGCCTGCATGGAATGGCCAAGGCTTTCGCCGAAATCGCCGCCAACGGCGAAGCCGGCGGCCTCGGCCATCACGAATGGCTCGGGCTTCTGCTCGATCGCGAGGCGTCTTGGCGACAGGACAGGCGCTTCGCGGCGCGGCTACGCGTCGCCAAACTGCGCCAACAGGCCAGCGTCGAGGATATCGATTATCGTAGTCCCCGCGGTCTTGACCGCGCGCGGTTCCAAAAGCTGGTCGAGGGCGAGTGGATCGACGCCCACGACAATTTGGTCCTCGTCGGTCCGTCCGATCCCGCGACATGATGCCCACCTTGCTATGTTGTTGAAAAGGCAAGCGCCAGTTGACCTGGCACAGTTGATATCGGGCGTTGCGTGGACTTTGCGCAGCGCTGAACGTCCGGCCGCTCCAGATCGCACTGCCTGATCACCCACGGGGTTCCCTTACAATATTGCGTCGCCGGCAAATGACCGGCACGGATCATGCGCAAAACCGTCATGGGGTGCATACCAAGGCGCTCCGCGGCCTCCTGCAATGTATATTCGCCGCGTGCGACGCGCTCGCCCTCCTGATAGACGGCGATGCCGCGATGGTTGCGGAAGGTGCACACTCGCGATTGCGTCCAGCCGTTCTGGCGCCCCGTGGTCTTGCCAAGCCGGTTGAGAAGCGAAGCGATCGCCCGATCCGGCAACTGGCGCGCCAGCGAACAGATCAGATCATCGATATCGGGCGCGGCGCCCCAGCGGTGAAGACCGGTTCGGTTCTTTCGGACGGCAAGTTGGGTATGATCGCCGCCTTGCCAATGCAGGGCGAGCCTGATCTCGTCTTTCTCCACGCGCACGACGATCTCGCGCAGCACGGCGCGGATGATCCGCTTGCGTGTGACGGCGGTGGCGTTGGGATGACGCCATGCCTGGACCAAGTCGGCGCCCATGGCGAGCATGGCTCGGCGCTCTTCGTCATCGAGACGTTCCGGCTTCAGACGGTCGAGCGCGTCAAGTTCGCCCTCGCGTTGGTGAACAATCGCGAGCGCCGCGTTCCAGCGCCGTTCGAGTTCGGCCGCCACGAGCCGGTTGGCAGGGTCGACTGCGTCGTACTGTCGCTGCGCGTGCGCGGCCTCATAGCGCGCCTGCTCCAACGCCAGTTCGATCTGCCGCCGCTTCTCGCCCACCTGCACTGCCTGAGCCTCGATCGCTCGAAGCGCCGCCTCGATGCCGAGCGGTTGCAGCCGCTCGAGCGTTTCGACGCCGACAGCCTGGTCGACGCGCAGCGACCCGAACCCGATGCAACGTTCCGTCCCATGATTGATATGCGCGCCGCGGCACTGGTATCGACCGGTATTGCCGTTGCTGCCCGAATAGGCGACATGAAGCTTGCGGCCGCAGTGACCACAACGTAACAGCCCGCCGAGCAGCAGTTCGCCTTTCCGCAGCGCGCCGCGCGGCGGCATTCCCTTCGACGTGGCGTTGTCCGCGATCAGGCGCTGATTCCTCTCGAAGTCGGCCCAACTGAGGTAACCGTCATGATGGTCGACGAGCAAGACGTCCCAGTCGGATCTCTCCCGCCTGAAGCCGCGCGTGACACGCTTACGCCCATTCTTGATTGTCGTCCGGCTCTCGGTACGCCCGAAGGCATAGGCGCCGGCGTAGATCGGATTGGTGAGCATGTGATGCACCGTGTTGTAGACCGGCAGCTTCCAATCAATCGAGCGGCCCGCCTGCCTTGAATGGACGACCGCCGGCAACGCGACGCCTTCGTTGCGCAACGAAAGGTGGACCTGCCGGACGCTCTGCAGCTCCGCGAACCGCGCGAAGACCAATTGAATCGCTTCCCGGACACGCAGGTCGGGATCCATCGTGATCCGATCGCCCGTCGACTTCACGTAACCGATGGCCACCGTCAAGAACAACTCGCCGCGTCGAGCCTTCGCCTTGAGTGCTTCGATCGAGCGCGCGCGTAGGATCGACAGCTCCAGCTCGCTCATCGTGCCCTTCATGCCCAGCAGCAACCGGTCGTTCGGATGACGCGGTTCGTAGACGCCGTCCTCGTCGATGATCAACGTGCCAACCAAACCGCAGAACTCGATCAGGGTGTGCCAATCGCGCCCGTTGCGCGCTAGACGCGAGGCTTCGATCGCGAGCACGGCGCCCACGCGCCCCTCGCAGATCGCCGCCAGCAGCTTTTCAAAGCCAGGCCGGCTGACGCCCGATCCTGAACGACCGAGGTCGTCATCGATGACGTTGACCTCCGACCAGCCGAGCGATCGGGCTCGATCGGTCAGCCCGTATTGGCGCCGTCGGCTCTCCGGATTGTTGATCAACTGATCGGCGGTGGATTGCCGGACGTAGACGCATGCTTCGCGCGACAGATGCTCAGACGTGATCTTCATCGTCCGCCTCCACGATCGGGGTTGTGGACGCGTTGTCCGTCGGCGCCCGGCTGGCCGCTTCCCGCAGCAACGTCCCGATCAATCGAAGCAGCCGCTGGCGCATCTCCGTCGGCGGCAGCGGCATAGGCCCCCTTACGAGGAACAGGTCGCCCTGGGCCGCGATCGCTTGCTGTCTTCGCTCCATGATCGTCTCCTCCACGACATGACGAATCGTGAAGTGAGCTTAAAGCGGCCGTGATTTCGAGGCGCAGATCCCGAAGGCAGGATAACGGAAAGCGCGGCGCGTCGGTTACCGCCATCGCTGCTGCCGGCTCTTCGGTCACCCAGATCGGAACAAGCGCCAAACTGCCGTCGGGTTGCCGACACACATAGGCCGGCTCCCCGCAGTAGCATTGCCGCCCGACGATAAGAACCGTCTCGCCGAAGCGCGGATGGTACGCGTAGCGAACCACCCGCGCGCCGCCAGCTTCCTGATAACGGGCATCATGCGCCCATTCCGACGGGAGTCGGCAAAAGTTGGCTGGCCTCAGCGCTTGGCCACAAAGCCTGTCGCGACAATCGGTCGGTCATCTACCAGCGGGCGCCCCGTCTGTTCGAAGACC
>DATNMT010000546.1:0-2527 GCA_035602495.1 Bradyrhizobium sp. | reverse complement strand
TAATCCTCGATGTGATAGGAACCCCAGCCGACCGAGGTCGGCGGGTTGTGATAATTGCTCCCCGCGTGGATGCCGATCGGCAGCCCCAACCGCTCGGCGGCGGCATAGATCGGCCAGTAGGCGCGCTTGCCCAAGGGCATGTCGCCCATCACCAGCATCAGCACCTGGACGAAACGCTTGTCCCTGGCGCAGCGCTCGATCTCGGCAACCGATTTCTCGATGTTTTGCAAGGGGATCACGATCGAGCCGCGCAGGCGGCTATCCTTGTCGAGCCATTCCTTCACGAGCCAGTCGTTCAGCGCGCGGCAGAATGCGTCCGCCATGTCTTCGGAGAACACCATCTGCACGCCGTACAGCGGGTTGCAGATGCCGAAAGCTGTGCCGAACGGATCGAGCGCCTGTGCTTGCATATCGCGAAGGTTCGAGCCCGGCTTGCCCTTGGCCGGCCGCCAGTCCGGTCGCGCCGAGATCGGCGAATCCGTGGGGTAGGATTGCGACACCAGGTCGGTCATGCCGCGCGTCGTGACCTGGTCGCGCCAGTATTCGTTCAGATACGGCAGCAGGCTGGTTAGATGAGGCACGGCCGGATGCAGATCGCAATCCACGCCGCCCGGAATCGGTGACGTCATGACCTCAGGCTTTCCTCTTGATCCCGCGGCGCTCGACCGCTTGATCGATGCAGCATAGGGCGCGCCGGGTTTCCCGTCCATCGGCGGGGGAGTCGGCACCTATGCAATCCTGTGCTAGGACATCCCGAAATCGCCGCGGGGAGTTGCCTATGAACAGCTTGAAAATGGCCGCCGTTGCAGCCGCCATCGCATTGGCCGCCCCGGCACTCGCGCAAACCCCGCCGGCCGCGGCACCCCCGCCGCCCGATTTCTCCAAGGTCGAGATCAAGACCACCGATCTCGGCGACAACGTCTATATGCTGGAGGGCCAGGGCGGCAATATCACCGTGGCGGTCGCGAGAGACGGCATCATCATGGTCGACGGCGAATACGCGCCGCTGCACGACAAGATCAGGGCCGCGATCGCCGTGGTCTCGAACCAGCCGATCAAATATTTGATCAACACCCATTTCCATGGCGACCACACCGGCGGCAACGCGCCGTTCGCCAGGGACGGCGTCACCATCGTCGCCCATAGCAACGTCAGGAAAAGGCTGGAGGCCGGCACCACCAATGGACTGACAGGCGCTCAAACCCCGCCGGCGGCGGCGGACGCGCTGCCCGCGAAAAGCTACGCCGCGACCTACAAGATCAGGATGCTGGGCCGCGTCGCCGACCTCAAACATATCGCCAACGCGCATACCGACGGCGACACCTATATCTGGTTCAAGACCGCGAACGTGCTGTCGACCGGCGACACCTTCACCACCGGCCGCTATCCCAACATCGATTTCGCCAATGGCGGCAATATCAAGGGCATGATCGCGGCGACCGACGCCTATCTGAAACTCGTCAACGCCAAAACCCGGATCGTGCCGGGCCACGGGCAGGTCGCCGACAAGGCCGCGCTGATGGAATACCTCACCATGCTGGTCACCGCGCGCGACCGCATGGCCGCACTGGTGAAGGCGGGCAAGAGCGAGGACGACGTGGTGGCGGCAAAACCGTTCGCGGATTTCGACGCCAAATGGGCGCCGAGCGAACTGGCATCGAAGAATTTCATCCGCGTTGTCTATCATTCGCTCGCCGACAAGCAGGACAGCGAGCGGCCATCGTTCCGAAAATTGTTGCGCAGGGGTTGAGGTGAGATGAAAGAGCTCGTTGCGACAGCCGAGAAGATCGCCGCCAGATTGATCGAGCGACGGCAGACCATCGCGGTCGCGGAATCCTCGACCGGCGGCCTGATCTCGGCCGCCTTGCTCGCGGTGCCCGGCGCCTCGGCCTATTTCCTCGGCGGCGGCGTGATCTACACCCGCGACGCGCGGCGCATCCTGATGGATATTCCGGACGAGGCGATGAAAGGCATCCGCTCGGCCTCGGAGCCCTACGCCAGATTGCTGGCGAGCCAGATCCGCCGGCGCTTTGCCACCGATTGGGGCCTGTCGGAGACCGGCGCCACCGGCCCCACCGGCAACCGCTACGGCGATGCCGCCGGCCACAGCTGCATGGCGGTCGCGGGCTCGGCGGAGCAGGTCACGACGCTGGAGACCGGGAGCGCGGATCGGCTGTCCAACATGCATGTGTTTGCTTCCACGGCGCTGAATTTGCTGCTGCAGAATTTGTCGCGGTAGATTCGTCGTCGCGCGACGATGGATGTAGCACCGTCATTGCGAGCCAACGGGTCGCGCGAATGCGCGCCCGATGACAGGCTCCGCGAAGCAATCCAGCTTTGGCACCGCAAATTAGAAAGCTGGATTGCTTCGTCGCAAGTGCTCCTCGCAATGACGACAAGGTGTGAGTCCGCGATCTCGCGGCCTGATATGCCCGAGGTTTGCTGGAAATTTCCTTGCCCTCCGATCCGAGGGCGCAGGGAATGCCGGGCGCCCGATGCGCCCGATAGCCGCGTGTGCAATGAGTGT
>DATNMT010000497.1:0-6810 GCA_035602495.1 Bradyrhizobium sp. | reverse complement strand
CTGAAGTGGACGATCCCTCCTCGTTGATCGCAAGCCTGCCGGGCCTGCTCGCTAGCGCCGATATCGCAGCGGTGCTGCTGCGGCTGAAACTGAGCGACCAGCGCACCATGATCTCGCGGATCAAGGCGCTGGCGCCGGCGGTCCAGAATGGCGGCGCGGCGCTCCTGCTCGACGGTCACGTCGAACTGGTCGCCCGCGCCGGCGCCGACGGCGCGCACCTGACCGGCATCGCGGCGCTCGAGGAAGCGCTGCCGTCGCTGAAGCCCGACCGCATCGCCGGCGTCGGCGGCCTCGCGACACGGCATGAATCGATGGAAGCAGGCGAACTCGGCGCCGACTACGTGCTGTTCGGCGAACCCGATGCGAGGGGCCAGCGGCCCTCGATGGAAGCCATCGCCGAGCGCCTGCAATGGTGGGCCGAACTGTTCGAGCCGCCCTGCGTCGGCTTTGCGGCCTCGCGCGAGGAGGCGTTTGAATTTGCCGCAGCCGGCGCGGATTTTGTGCTGGTCGGCGATTTCATCTGGAACGACACGCGCGGCGCGGCGGCAGCGCTTGCCGAGGTCGAGCAGGCCATCCGGCAGGCGCACACAATGGCGCCCGGAGCCGCCAAAGCCGGACGGGGATAGCGCCGGACATGAACATCCTGCTGCGTCCGATAACTGTTCTCGCGATCTGCCTGATCTCCTCGGCAAGCGCGCTGGCGCAGATCTCGCTGACGCCGTCGGCCGCTGAAACGCCCGCCAAATCGGCCGCGAAGCCGAAGGCCAAACCGAACGCGGTCGTCAAGAAACCCGCGGAGGCGGAAACGCCAAAGCCTGCGGCTACTCCCGCGCCTGCCCAGACGGTGTGGCCCACCCCGGTGCCCGACGATCCCAATGTCGATCTGGTGTTCGGCGCCTACCAACGCGGCCAGTACAAGACTGCGTTTGATCTCGCGACCCAGCGCGCGCAATTCGGCGACGTCAAAGCGATGACCATGCTCGGCGAACTCTACGCCAACGCATTGGGAGTCAAGCGCGACTATGCCAAGGCGGCCGACTGGTACCGCCGCGCGTCCGACGGCGGCGACCGCGAAGCCATGTTCGCGCTGGCGATGATGCGGCTGGAGGGCCGCGGCGGACCGGCCAATCGCGAGGAGGCGGCAAAACTGCTGGCGTCGTCCGCCAAGCTCGGCAACCCGAAGGCGGCCTATAATCTGGCGCTGCTCTATCTCGACGGACAGACCCTGCCGCAGGACGTCCGGCGCGCGGCTGAATTGTTGCGGGTCGCCGCCGACGCCGGCAATCCGGAAGCGCAATACGCGCTCGCGACCTTCTACAAGGAAGGCACCGGCGTTCCCAAGGACCCCGAAAAGGCCGTGCGGCTGTTGCAGGCGGCTTCGCTGGCCGACAATGTCGATGCCGAGGTCGAATACGCCATCGCGCTGTTCAACGGCACCGGCACGCCGAAGAACGAAGCCGCCGCGGTGGCGCTGCTGCACAAGGCGGCCAAACAAAACAGTCCGATCGCGCAGAATCGCCTCGCCTACGTGCTGGTGAACGGAATGGGCGCGCCGATGGACAAGATCGAGGGGCTCAAATGGCACCTGATCGCGAAAACCGCCGGCAAGGGCGACCCCATGCTCGACGAGGAACTGGCCAAGCTGAGCCCGGAGGATCGCGCCAAGGCAGAGGCCGGCGCGCGCAGATGGCTCGGCGCCAAATCATCCGCCCTTGACGCGCCCGCAACCGCAGGGCAACCCACAGGTCAGAATCCCCGTTAATCCCTGTCCTGACCTGACGCTCAGGTCCTCGAGCCGAGATCATGCTGCATTCAGCCCTCATCAACGTCATGGTCAAAGCCGCGCGCCGGGCCGGGCGCAGCCTCAAGCGCGACCTCGGCGAGATCGAGAACCTGCAGGTGTCGCTGAAGGGCCCGGCCAATTTCGTCAGCCTCGCCGACAAGCGCGCCGAGCAGATGCTCTGCGAAGATCTCTCGAAGGCGCGGCCGGGCTATGGCTTCCTCGGCGAGGAAGGCGGCATCCGCGAAGGCCAGGACAAGAGCCATACCTGGATCGTCGATCCGCTCGACGGCACCACCAATTTCCTGCACGGCATTCCGCAATTTGCGATCTCGATCGGGCTGCAGCGCGAAGGCACGATGATCGCAGGCGTGATCTACAATCCCGCCAATGACGAGCTCTATACCGCCGAGCGCGGCAAGGGCGCCTTCCTCAACGACCAGCGGCTGCGCGTGGCCGGCCGGCGCAAGCTCAACGAATCCGTGATCGCCTGCGGCCTGCCGCATATCGGCCGCGGCGATTTCAAATTGTCGCTCGCCGAGCTGGCCGAAATCCAGCCCAGGGTGGCGGGCCTGCGCCGGTTCGGCGCCGCCTCGCTCGACATGGCCTTCGTCGCCGCCGGCCGGCTCGACGGCTACTGGGAACGCAACCTGCAAGCCTGGGACATGGCGGCGGGACAGATCATCGTGCGCGAAGCCGGCGGCATCGTCTCGGGCATCGAAGGCGACGACGACCCGCTGAAGACCGGCGACGTGATCTGCGGCAACGAACATATCCACGCCGAACTGGTGAAGATTCTGAAGCCGCTGGGGAAGTGACGGCTTATCTCGACACCAGTTTGCCCAAGGATCAAAGCTGAAAGTTCTGCTTTGTCGTTCCGAGCTTCGCCAGGTAGGTCCTGAGAGACCCGGGAAGACTTTCGAACCAGGCCTTCTCCTGCCCGGGCGGCGGCAAGACATGGCCGTATTCGATCATATCCGTGGGGTCCAGGTTGCAGAGATAGATCCAGACGCTCTCCTGCGCGACGCCGGTGATGCGGCTGACGTCCTGCATCATCTTCGTCATCATGCCGGTCCGCTGTTGCTGGGTTCGACCGGCGCGTATATCGGCGCGAATCCAGATGTGATCCGACGTCGGTTCGCCTCCCAAATAGCGCTCCGCCCGGATCTCCTCGATCATCACCTGCACGAAATAGGAAGGGGCGCCGGTCGCCTCGCTGTGGCGAAAGCTGATTGCCTCGGCGATCTGAGCTTTTTGTTCCGGGCTGAACCTGTCCTTCGGCAGGTAACACAGGTAGGTTGGCATCGAACCCTCCTCGCGATTGAACGTTCCTCGGATGAGCTTCGCACTGAGACGTGGCGTGCTGGTTGGGTTTGGCACCCCTCGCTTCGATGACGGTGGCCGGAACAGGTCCGGACATACAAAAGCGGGATGACGCAGTGCTGCTATTCGACCAGATTGCAGCGCACGCCCGTCAAGCTTTGCTGAAGTCCCGCCGCGTCTTTCCTCATTTGCTCGATCGATGTGCCGTTAAAATGCGTCTGGAAAGCTTCCGGGCTGGCGTACACTTCATACAGCATGATCGTATCCGCCTCCGCCTCTTCCCGGGGCAGCAGGATATCGAACTGCAGCGTGCCGGGCTCGGTGGCGAGACATCGTTTGACATGCGCGTCAAGAAATTTCAGGTACTGATCCCGCTTGCCGGGAACGGTCTTGATCGTCGCCACGATTGCGAATTTGGACATCGGCCCCTCCTGTGCGGCTTTTGGCCCGCATCTTATTTTATTCAGGGGTCGTGGCCAACACTGTCCGCCGCCGCTGAGGGAAAAGCGGACGACAGCCATTCGCCGCTAGACTTTACGCATCCGGTAATGGCTGACGCCCCACTCGCTGCCGTCGGCGTAGCCGAACAGCCCGGCGGTGGCGAGGAAGAACCAGCGCCAGCGGCGCATCCACAAGGCTGTGTCGTCGCCGTAGACCGGGCGCAGGATGGCCTCGATCTCGTCGTGATGTGAATCGAAATTGCCGAGCCAGTCGAGCGCGGTGCGCCGGTAATGCGTGCCGCTCCAGCGCCATTCCTTCTCGACCTCGAACAGATCGGCATATTGCCGGATCAGATGATGGCTCGGCATCACCCCACCGGTGAAAAAATGCCGCGCGATCCAGTCGTCGCCGGCGGTGCGGTTGAACGGATACGAGCCGGAACGATGGGTGAAGACGTGCATGAAGAAGCGGCCGTCGGCGTCGAGCCATGACCGCACCTGCGTCAGCAATTGGCGCCAGTTCATCATGTGCTCGAACATCTCGACCGACACGATGCGGTCGAACCGGCTATTGGGATCGAACACGTTCATGTCTTCGGTGATGACGCGAAGATTGGTCAGTCCGCGCGCGGCGCCCTCGCCCTGGATATGCATCCGCTGCGAATGCGAATTCGACACCGCGGTCACCTGCGATTTCGGAAATTGTCGCGCCATCCACAGCGAAAGCGAGCCCCAGCCGCAGCCGAGCTCGAGGATCGACTGGCCGTCGGCGAGATCGGCGTGATCGACGGTCTGGCGCAGCGCCTCTTCCTCGGCTTCCTGCAGCGTCGACATTGTTTCCTTGTAGAAGCACGAGGAATATTTGCGGTTCGGGCCGAGCACGTGGCCGAAGAACGCCGCCGGCACCTCGTAATGCTGGGCATTGGCATCGTCGGTATTTTCGGCGATGTCGCGCGCCGCCATTGCCGCGGCGAAGCTCGCGTCGCCTGGCGCATGACCGCTGGCCAGCCGCGTCGCGGTACGCGCACATAGCCGCTGGATCGCGGCGCGAATCACGACATCCGGCAGCGGCACCCGCTCGGCGGTGCCGATGATCTTGGATACCACGCTCATGTGACCACTCCCTTGTGCGGCGGCAGCGGAAAGAAGGCTGAGGTGCGCGCCTGGTAGTCGCGGTAACGCTCGCCGCGCGAGCGCAGCATCTGCGCTTCCAGCGGCGGGATGCCCGTGACGTGCACCAGGATCCAGTACATGAAGAGAGGCGCCAGCAGCGTCGCCCAGCCCCAAACGTACACAGGCGAGATCGCGATCACCGGATAGGCCAGCCAGCCGAGCCACTCGAAGAAATCATTGGGATGGCGCGACCAGCGCCACAGCCCGTCGTCGCAGACCCGGCCCTTGTTGGCGGGACGCCCTCTGAATTTCTTCAGTTGCGCGTCGGCCAGCGCTTCGCCGGCGATGCCGATCAACAGGATCAGGACGCCGAGATAATCCTGCAGCCGCAGCGCATCAGACGGAAACCGCGCCGCGATGAAAATCGCAAATACCAGCGGGATCGATCCGAACCCCTGGTTTTGCAGAAACCAGAACATTTTGCGCGGCGCATCGAGGCCCCAATCCCTGGCGAAGGCGGCATAGCGCGGGTCGTCCGAAATCTTTGCGGTGCGTATGGCGATATGCACCCCGAGCCGCAACGACCAGATCGCCACCAATGCCGCCATCAGCCATTGCCGGGCATTGGGAGGTGCGCCCCCGATCGGCCACAGCGCGCTGCCGGCCCCGGTAAGCCCCACCGAAAACGTCCAGATGCTATCGACCCAGCCGGAATTGCCGGTTCGCCGCTGCACCACCCAGGCGATTGCCATCAGGAGCGATAGCGACACCGCGATCCCGGCCAGCGCTTCGAGAGCCACAACGATCATGCAAAAAGCCCGTCAACCGCCGAACGCACAAAATATTTCTCAAATACGCTATCCCTCTAAGCCGGGTTTCACGCCGAAGTTCCCTTTTCCCGTCCCGCCCGGGCGTAACCGGCCTTTTCTCCCGGCCCGGCTGTGCCATATTGAGGCCCCAAAAGCGGTCTCTCGCAACGGATAACGCCATGCCTTCAGGCCCCTCTGCCCGCTCCGCGATGGAGATCGAACTGACCAAACTGTCCTCGCCGCGGATTTTCCTGGTGCGGATGCTGGTGTTTTTGGTGCTGTGCGCGCTGGTCATGGTCGTGCTGTACAAGCAGATCATCACAGCCTTCTTCGCCAATCCCGGCCTCAACGCCCTGATCGGCCTGGTGCTTCTGGTCGGCACCATCCTGTCGTTCCGCCAGGTGATCCGGCTTTATCCGGAAGTGGCCTGGGTCAACAATTTCCGCATCGCCGATCCCGGCCTGGCGGTCGACCGGCACCCCACTCTGCTGGCGCCGATGGCGGCGATCCTCGGCGGCGAGCGCACCGGGCGCATGACGATCTCGCAGCAAACCATGCGGCATCTCCTGGATTCGATCGCCACCCGGCTCGACGAGGCGCGCGACATTTCCCGTTACATGACCGGCCTATTGGTGTTCCTCGGCCTGCTCGGCACGTTCTGGGGCCTGATCGAAACCGTGGGCTCGGTCGGCAAGGTGATCGACGGGTTGAAGGTCGGCGGCGATGCCGGCGCCTTGTTCGACACGCTGAAGGAGGGTCTGGCCGCGCCGCTCGGCGGCATGGGCATTTCGTTCTCGTCGTCGCTGTTTGGATTGGCCGGTTCGCTGATCCTCGGCTTTCTCGACCTGCAGTCGAGCCAGGCGCAGAACCGCTTCTATACCGACCTCGAAGACTGGCTCGCCTCCACGGTACGTGGATATTCCAGCGAGGGCAGCGCCGGCGGCGGCGTTCCAACCGGCGAATTGCAGGCTGTGGTCGATCGGCTGCGGCTCACTTTGGAAGAAGGCGGCACCAGCCGCGGCACGACGGCGGCGATGGCCAATCTCGCCGAGGCCATCCAGGGGCTGGTCGCGCATATGCGCACCGAGCAGCAGATGATCCGCGAATGGGCCGACGGCCAGGGCGAGCAGAACCGCGAGATCAAGAAATTGCTCGAGCGGCTCGCGCGCCAGCCCGAGAAGAGCTGACGACGAACGAACTGTCATAGCGGAGAAACCAATGGCCCTCGCCCGTGCCCGCCGCAGCGAAACCGGATTCAATTACTGGCCTGGCTTCGTCGACGCGTTGTCGACGCTGGTGCTCTCGATCGTGTTTCTGCTCTCGGTGTTTTTGGTGGTGCAGTTCT
>DATNMT010000496.1:0-2778 GCA_035602495.1 Bradyrhizobium sp. | reverse complement strand
CGAGATCAAGGTCTCAAGCCGCCTAGTGTTGGATGATCCTTCCGTCGCGATAACAGCCTGCCTGGCCGGTCAAGGCATTTTCCAAAGCCTCGCGATCGGCTTGGCGCCTTTCCTGTCGCGAGGCGAACTTGTCCAGATCCTGCCGGAATGGTCGGACGAACTCTATCCGCTCTATGCCTATCATCCCTCGCGCCACCTCCCGCCGGCGAAGGTCCGAGCGCTTC
This sequence comes from Bradyrhizobium sp., assembly GCA_035602495.1. Lineage (GTDB taxonomy): Bacteria > Pseudomonadota > Alphaproteobacteria > Rhizobiales > Xanthobacteraceae > Bradyrhizobium. The sequence continues at coordinate 2,554 of DATNMT010000496.1, read as the reverse complement.
TGGATTTCATCCAGGAGATTGCTGTCTGCGCGTAATTGATACTCGGCTTGTGCGGTATCCGCACCATTTCGCAGAACTTTTTGGCGCTCAAGCCAACATTTACCATCGAGGTAACTACGGTTCAGAGCGATGACAGCAACCTCGCCCTGACGCAGGCAAAATGGCGTCTTGTTGGCACCGGCTCCAACGCTCATGCTCCAGACCTTCCCTCGCGATTATGCTTTCGTAAGAGCAGCCTGGTGTCTTTAGATCTAGCAACATGTACGACAGCCCATTTCAGGTCACGAAGTTCGACGGCATCCACGTTAGTCACGTTGCCGTCCTTTTATTGCGGCGAGCGCGACCGTCACTGCTGCCAATGGGCCGGTCCACGAAGGATCTTCGTGCGAGCCGGCCCGGCCGCAGGGATGACTAGACGAGGACACTGGGCTTCAGCAGGTCGGAGAGGCCGACCCGATGAAGCATCTCCGCGCGCAGGCGGTCGAGCACGGTGAAGCCGACATTGGCGCCGTCTTCGGTCGGATCGTAGTGGATCCGGAACGGGCGCTTGCCGAAGGGCATGTCGACGACCTTGACGATCTCGTCGGCCACGCCGCTGGGCTCGGCGTCGTCGGGGACGATCGCGGCGAACGCCTTCAACACCTCTTCGCCGAAGCCCTTGTAGGGGCCAGCTTCATATTCCGCGACCCGCGCCTCGTCAGCCGGACGCCCGGAATGCGCGAAGTGGTTCGTGCCCTTGGTGAACGCGCCCGGCACGACGATCGTCGTCTCGATGCCCCAGCGCGACAGCTCGCGCGCATAGAGGACGGCCAGCGAGTCCATCGCCGCTTTGGCCGCGAAATAGGGCGCGAGATAGGGCGGCGTTCCGCCAGCGGAGCTGCTGCTCGAGATCCAGAGAAGCAGACCCTGTTTCGCCGCGCGCATGTGCGGCAGGACGGCCCGGTTGACGCGTTGCGTGCCGAGCACGTTGACGTCGTACTGCACCGCGAATTGCTCGGGCAGGAACGCCTCGGCCGGGCCAAACATCATGTGACCCGCATTGTGGACCAGCACGTCGATCTTGCCGCTCTCGGCCATGATCTTCTTGACCGCCACATCGATCGACGGCTCGGACTGAACGTCGAGCTCGATCGCGCGCAGGTCGACGCCATCGCGCTTCGAGGTCTCGGCCATCTCGGCCGCGTTCTTGGCGTTGCGGCCAGCGATGTCGCGCATCGAGGCGTAGACGGTGTTTCCGGCCTTGGCGAGCGCTTCGGCCGTCAGGCGGCCGAAGCCGCTGGAAGCGCCGGTGATGAGAATGATCTTCTTGCTCATGATGGAATCTCCATTGTCAGCGTGTTGAAGTTTGAAGGGGATGCGGGTCAGATGATCCCGCCATTGGCGCGCAGCGTCTGGCCGTTGATCCAGGCGCCGTCCGGGCCTGCGAGGAAGGCCACCGCGTCGGCGATATCCTGCGGCTGGCCGAGACGTTCCAGCGGCGCCAGCTTGGAGAGGCGCTCGATCACCTCCTGCGGCTTGCCGTCGAGGAAGAGCTTGGTCGCCGTCGGCCCGGGCGCGATAGCGTTGACGGTGATGTTCCTGCCGCGCAGCTCCTTGGCGAGAATGCTGGTCATGGCCTCGACCGCCGCCTTGGTGGCGGCATAGACGCCGTAAGTCGGCTGCAGCAAGCTGGTGACGCTCGAGGAAAAGTTGACGATCCGGCCGCCGTCACGCAGGCGGCGCGCCGCTTCGCGCAGGGTATTGAACGTGCCCTTCAGATTGACCGCGATGTGGCGATCGAACAGTGCGTCACTGCTGTCAGCGATGGTCGCCAGGTTCATGATGCCGGCATTGTTGATCAGCACGTCGACGCCGCCGAACGCGGTTTCAGCCGAGTCGAACATGCGCGCCACCGCGGCAACATCCGAGATGTCGGCCTGGGCCGCCACGGCGTGGCCGCCGGCCGCTTCGATCCTAGCTACGACTGCCGCAGCCGAGGCGGCGTTGCCGGCATAGTTCACCACCACGGTGAAGCCATCTTTGGCCAGGCGCTCGGCGACCGCAGCACCAATGCCGCCGGACGCGCCGGTGACGATGGCTATTCTGTTAGTTTCGGTGGTCATGATCCGTCTCCTTGGAGTTGGGCACCGGTCATCGGCGCTCGATGAAAGCAAGATGCTCCTTCCCATTCGGCGGATAATCATGCATATTTCGACATCATAATTCGAGCTGCCGAATAATGGATCGTTTCGACGCCATGCGCGTCTTCACCCGCATTGTGGAACGGCGCAGTTTCACCCAAGCCGCTGGCGATCTTGGTCTGCCGCGCTCATCGGTGACCGATGCCGTGAAGGGACTGGAGGCGCGGTTGGGGGTACGGCTATTGCGGCGCACGACGCGGCAGGTCAGTCCGACCCTGGATGGCGAGGCCTACTATCGGCGCTGTGTGAACCTGATCGCGGACATGGAGGACGCGGAGGGCGCCTTCGTCGGAGCCAAACCTTCGGGCCTGGTTCGTGTCGACGTTCACGGCACCCAGGCGCGGTATTTCCTGTTACCGGGCCTGCCTCGATTC
>DATNMT010000475.1:0-10097 GCA_035602495.1 Bradyrhizobium sp. | reverse complement strand
GCGCAGCACGCGCGTGTAAGTGTCGGCGAGCGGTGTGTTGGTGAATAGGGTGCCTGGCGCCGGCACCTTGCCACCGGGCAGATAAATCGCCGCCGAAGTGGGCCAGTGCTCGCGGAACAGCTGCTCGACCATGGCGATGGTCGCCCCCTGCGGTGCCGGACCTTGGCCGCAAATCACCTCGGTGCGGCCCCGTTTGGTGTCGTGCACGATGATCGGCACGTCGCCGCCCGGGCCGTTCAAATGCGGCTCGACCACCTGCAAGGTGAACGCCGTCGCGACGCCGGCGTCGAAGGCGTTGCCGCCTTTTTCCAGTGTGGCCATCCCGACCGCGGTGGCGATCCAGTGGGTCGAGGTCACGACCCCGAAAGTGCCTTCGATCTCAGGCCGGGTCGTGAACGGATCGGGATTAACTTTGCTCATGGGAATCCATCAAATTGGGGGCTGCGCGGGCGCACTTGACCACAGCCAGGGCGGCCTGCCAACCGGCCGCGTGGAACAGCTCGCTCCCATCCCCGTGATCATGCGGGCACAGGCGCGAGGTTGACGGCGTGACAGGCGACGCCGTCGATCAGTTGCGGCGCCTCTCGGCGGCAGAGGTCGAAGGCCAAAGGGCAGCGCGGGTTGAACGCACAACCGGGCGGCGGATCGATCGGGTTGGGGATCTCGCCCTTGACCGGAATCCGCTGGCGGCCGGACATCGCCAGGTCCGGCACGGCGCCGAGCAGCATTTTAGTGTAGGGCATCCGCGGGCGTTCGAACAGCTCGCGTCCCTCGGCGATCTCGACGATGCGGCCGAGATACATCACACCGATGCGGTTCGCCATGTGGCGGACCACGGCGAGATTGTGGCTGATGAAGAGATAGGTGAGGCCGAACTTGTCCTGCAAATCGCGCATCAAATTGAGGATCTGCGCCTGCACCGAGACGTCGAGCGCCGAGGTCGGCTCGTCGCAGACGATGAACTCGGCTTCGGAGGCGAGCGCGCGGGCGATCGCGATTCTTTGCCGCTGCCCGCCGGAGAATTCGTGCGGGAATTTCCAGCCATCGTCGGCGTGCAGTCCGACCAGGGTCAATAGTTCGCCGACCCGCGCCTGGACGTCGCGCTCGCCCTGGATCAGATCGAAGGCGCGGATCGGTTCGGAAACGATGGCGTCGACCCGCAACCGCGGGTTCAGGCTCGCGTAGGGGTCCTGGAAGATCATCTGGATGCGGCGGCGCAGTTGCTGGCGCAGCTGCGATCGCCTGACATCCGTCATCGAAACCCCGTCGATGATCACTTCGCCCGACGTCGGGGGCAACAAGCCAACCACCATCCGCGCGACCGTGGTCTTGCCGGAGCCGGATTCGCCGACCAATGCAAACGTCTCACCCTTCCTGATGTCGAACGTCACCCCGTCGACCGCTTTGAGAAATTCCAGATGGCCGCCTTCGAGCACCCGATTCAGCCACGGTTTTGAAACGTCGAACACGCGGCGCAGATTTTTGACGTCGATGAAGGGCGTCGCCGTCATGCCGCGGTTTCCTTGGCGTTTTGCTGGGCGGCGTCGTCATAAAGATGGCAGGCCACCGCCTGCGTGCCATGCCGGATCGGCTCGGGGCGTTCGACCCGGCAGCGGTCGAAGGCAAAGGCGCAGCGCGGGTTGAAGGCGCAGCCCGGCGGGATCGCGGACAGCCGCGGCATCGAGCCCGGGATCTGGACCAGGCGCTTGGCGTCGCCGGCAAGCGTCGGGATCGCGCCCATCAGGCCCTTGGCGTAAGGGTGCAGCGGGTTCTGCACCACATCCTGAACGGGGCCGATTTCGGCGATGCGGCCGGAATACATCACCGCGACGCGGTCGGAGGTCTCGGCGATCACGCCCATATCGTGGGTCACCAGCATCACGGCGGTGCCGTGATCGCGCCCGAGCCGTTTTATCAATGAGATGATCTGGGCCTGCACCGAGACGTCGAGCGCGGTGGTGGGTTCGTCGGCGATGATCAGCTCCGGCTCGGCGCAGATCGCCAGCGCAATCACGACGCGCTGGCGCATGCCGCCGGAGAATTCGTGCGGATAGGCATCGATGCGCTTGTCGGGTGCGGGAATGCCGACCTCGGCCAGCAGGTCGATGGCGCGCTTGCGCGCGCCGGTTTCCGAAAGATTGAGATGGGTCCTGATGGTCTCGACCAGCTGATCGCCGATCCGGTACAGCGGATTGAGGCTGGTCAGCGGGTCCTGGAAGATCATGCCGATCCGCTTGCCCCTGATCCGGCGCATCTCCTCCGGCGGCAGTTTGTCGATCCGCAGGCCCGAGAGGTGTATCGAGCCGCCGGCGATGCGGCCGGGCGGATCGATCAGCCCGATCACCGCCAGACCCGTGACGGATTTTCCCGCGCCGGATTCGCCGACCACGCCGAGCACTTCGCCCTTGGCGATGTCGAAGGAGATGTCGTCGATGGCGTGAAGGGTGCTGCGGCGGGTGACGAACTCCACCTTGAGGTTACGCACTGAAAGAACAGGGTCGGTCATTCGGTCAGATGCATGGTCATGACGGCGCTAGAGCCTTTTCCGTTTCGATGTGACGCGTTTTCTTGACGCGAACCGGTCTCCACTTCGCTTGAAAACGCTCTGGTCATCGCAGTTTCGGGTTGAGCGCGTCGCGCAGCCAGTCGCCGAGCAGGCTGATCGACAGGAACAGCGCAGCCAGCGCAAAGCCGGGGAAGGCGACGATCCACCATTCGCCGGAAAACAGATAATTGTTGCCGATCCGGATCAGGGTGCCGAGCGAGGGCATGGTGTCGGGCATGCCGGCGCCGAGAAACGACAGCGTCGCCTCGGTGATGATCGCCAGCGCCAGGTTGATGGTGGCGATCACCAGGATCGGCCCCATGGTGTTGGGCAGCACGTGGCGCAGCATGATCACCGGCGCGGGAAGGCCGATCAATTGCGCCGCCGCCACGTAATCCTTGTTCTTCTCCACCATCACCGAGCCGCGCACGGTGCGCGCATACTGCACCCAGAAACTCAATCCGATCGCAAGCACCAGCACGCCCAGCGTGCTTGCCGCGTCGAGGCGATTACCCAACACGCTTTTGGCGACGCCGTTGACGAGCAATGCGATCAGAATCGCCGGGAAGGTGAGCTGCACATCGGCGATGCGCATGATCAGGCCGTCGACGGCGCCGCCGAAATAGCCGGCGATCAGGCCGAGGAGGATGCCGAGCGTGCCGGAGAACAGCACGCCGAGCACGCCGACCACCAGCGAAATGCGCAGGCCGTAGAGGATGGCGGAAAACACGTCGCGGCCCTGCTCGTCAGTGCCGAGCAGGAACGGGCTCTGGCCGTCGGCGGTCCACAGCGGCGAGATCCGCGAGTTCATCAGCTGCAGCTGCGCCGGATCGAACGGGTTTTGTACGGAAATCACCGAAGCGAATATCGCCAGCAGGAAAAATAGCGCGGTGACCGCGGCCGCCACCATGGTGAGGCGGGAGCGACGGAAGGAGTAGAACAGATCGCTCTCGATCGCCCGCCCAAACCAGCGTCCGGGCTCGAAGCGCGCAGGCGCTGCGCTCGGTTCGACTTTATGCGGGACAACGGCGTCGGACATCGGGGGTCTCGCCTTCAGGCCGCACGGCTGATGGTCGAGCGCAGGCGCGGATCGACGACCGTGTAGAGGATATCGACCACCAGATTGATGGTGACGAAGATCAGGGAGACCATCAGCAGATAGGCCGCCATGATCGGAATATCGACGTTTTGCACCGCTTGTACGAACAACAATCCCATGCCCGGCCACTGGAAGACGGTTTCGGTGATGATCGCGAATGCAATAACCGAGCCAAACTGCAGCCCGGCGACGGTGATCACCGGCACCAGGGTATTCTTCAGCGCATGGCCGAAATGGATGGCGCGCGTGGTCAGTCCGCGCGCCCGCGCAAAGCGGATGTAGTCGGTGCGCAGCACCTCGAGCATCTCCGCCCGCACCAGCCGCATGATCAACGTCATCTGGAACAGGCCGAGCGTGATCGAGGGCATAATCAGTGCTTTAAGGCCGGAGACGGTGAGCAGCCCGGTGCTCCACCAGCCGAACCGCACCACCTCGCCGCGACCGAACGAGGGCAGCCAGCCCAGCACCACGGCGAACAGGTAGATCAGCAGGATGCCGATCAGGAAGGTCGGCAGTGAGATTCCGATCAGCGACACCGCCTGCAATATTTTCGTAAGAAACGAGTCGCGCCGCAGCGCGGAATAGACCCCCATCAGGATGCCGAACACCATCGCCAGGATGGTGGCGCAGGTGGCGAGTTCCAGCGTGGCCGGCATCCGCTCTTTCAGGAGGTTCGCGACCGGTTGGCGGAACTGGTAGGAGACCCCGAATTTGAACTGCGCGGCGTCGGCGAAATAGCGCGCGAACTGCACCGGCACGGGATCGTCGAGGCCGAGCGATTTGCGGATCTCGGCGCGCTGGGCGGCCGAGGTGTCGATGGCGACCATCTGGTTGACCGGATCGCCGGCGAAGCGGAACATCGAAAACGAGATGATCCCGACGGCGATCATGACGCCGATGGCCTGGATCGCCCGGCGAAGAGTGAAAGCGAGCATGTGATCCTTTCACTTCTTTCTCAGGATGTGGTTTCTCAGGATGGGGCGCGCGTCATTGCGAACCCCAAATGAAAAGTCCCGGGAGCGCGAAAGCCACCGGGACCGTCGTATCAAGATCGCCTACTCCTGTTTGGTCGCCCAGTAGAACAGCACCTCATTGTCGGCCCGCTGATGCATTTTCACCTTCTTCGACACGCCCCATGCCAGCGCCTGCTGATGCAACGGGATATAGCCGTAATCCTTGATGCCGATCTCGAAGGCCTGCTTGATCAACTGATCGCGCTTGGCGGTATCGGGTTCGAGCAGCACCTTGTCGGTGAGGGCATCCAGCTCCTTGTTGCAATAACCGCCGAGATTGGCTTCGCCGCGCGTCGGATCTTTTTCATCGCCTCGGCAGCCCATGATGTCGTGCAGCACGTTTTGCGAATCCGACGAGGCCGGAGTCCAGCCCAACAGATAGAACGAGGTCTTGTAACCGCCCGGCTTCAGCACCTTGGCGAAGTACTGCTGCTTCGGTTGCGCCATCAGGTCGACCTTGACCCCGATGCGGGCCAGCATGCCGACCACCGCCTCGCAGATCGCGGAGTCGTTGACGTAACGGTCGTTGGGGCAGTCCATCGTCACCTCGAAGCCATCGGGATAGCCGGCTTCCGTGAGCAGCTTCTTGGCGCCGTCGGGATCGAGTTTCGGCCGCGTGAATTCCTTCGAAAGCACAAACAGCTGCGGCGCGATCATCAGCGCGGACGGGGTCGACAGGCCGCGCATCACGCGGGTCTTGATCAGGTCGACGTCGACCGCCTTGTAGAAGGCTTCGCGAACCCGAATATCCTTGAAGGGATTCTTGCCCTTGACGTTCGAATACAAGAGTTCGTCGCGCGACTGGTCCATGCCCAGGAAAATGGTGCGCAATTCAGGTCCGGTCATCACCTCGGCGTTGCCGCTTCCGTTCACCCTTGCGATGTCCTGGATCGGAACCGGCTCGATCACATCGACTTCGCCCGACAGCAGCGCGGCGACGCGCGTCGCCGCCGAGGCGATCGGGGTGAAGTCGATTTCCTTCAAATTATGTTCGGGCTTGCCCCACCAGTCGGGATTGACCTTGAACACCGTCTTCACGCCGGGTTGATGGCTCTCGATGTAGAACGGGCCGGTGCCGTTCTCATGCAGCGAGGCGTAGCTCGGCGTGGTGGCCGAAGCCGGCGTCGCCGCCACCGCGTTGTTTTCGATGCACCACTTCTTGTCCATGATGAACCAGCCGTCCCATTGCGAAATCAGAATGGGATTGGGCGAGTCGAGCATCACGTCGACCGTGTTGTCGTCGACCTTGACGAACTTGGCGTCGGCCGGAACGTTGCTGGTGAAGTTCGATCCCTTGGGATCACGCACGCGTTCGGCGGAAAAGATCACGTCGTCGGCGGTGAAGGGGTCGCCATTGTGGAATTTGACGCCTTTGCGCAGATGGAAGCGCCAGTGGGTCGGAGTCAGCGTTTCCCAGCTCTCCGCCAGCGCCGGAACGATCTTCAGATCCTTGTCGCGGGTGACCAGGCCCTCATAGACATGGGCATGATGGGCGATGGTGGTGGTTTCCTTGAGCGTATAGGGATCGAGCGATTTGAGGTCGCCCTGGTTGGCGTAGCGCAGGGTCTGGGCTGATGCCGGCGACATCGCAAAGGCCGCGATTAAGGCGGTGGTCGCCGCAAGCAAGGTTTGACGTACCGACATTTGTTCACGTTCTCCGCTGTGACGCACTGTTCAAACACCAATATCGAAGGTTCCGGCCATTCCATGTTGCCAGAGTTTGGCCGCCGCGCAAGCGCGATTTCCCCAAAAGCCAGGCCGGTTTGCGCAGGCCTGCCGCAATGGCTAGCTTTAGTCTAAGCAGCGGGCACGATCGCGTCACATTCAACTTTCGGAGGCCGGATGGCGGAACTCAAGGCCGATGTTCTCGTATTGGGCGCGGGCATGGTCGGCGTCAGCGCCGCCCTGCATCTGCAAAAGCGGGGGCGGGACGTCATCCTCGTCGACAAGCATGAACTCGCCGGCGAAGAGACGAGCTATGGCAATGGCGGATTGATCGAGTGCGCCTCGGTCTTCCCCTACATGTTTCCGCGGGATTTCGCCGAGATCCTGCGCTATGCGATGAACCGCTCGCCGAAGGTGCGCTATCAGTTCTCCGATCTGCCGGCCTTCCTGCCATGGATCGTGCGCTACTATCTGGCCTCCGCGCCGGAGCGGGCGTATCGCAGTGCGATGGCGGTGATGCCGCTGATCCGCCGCAGCCTGATCGAGCACGAGGCACTGATCGCCGAAGCCGGAGTACCGGAGCTGCTGCGGCGGAGCGGCTGGATCAAGATGTTTCGGCAGCAATCGACGCTCGCCGGCGCAGTTCGGGATTTCGAGCGGGCAAAACAATTCGGGGTTCAAGGCGAAATTCTCGACGACAGGGCGATCAAGCAACGCGAGCCCAATCTCAACGGCGACTTCGCCGGTGCGGTCCATTTCACCGAGCCCGGTTTCGTCCCCGATCCGGGCGGGCTCGCCAAGGCCTATTCGGCGCTGTTCCAGCGCAAGGGCGGGCGCTTCGTGGCCGCGGATGCGCGCACGCTCGAACAGGATTCCGGCGGGCGCTGGCAGGTCGCGACATCCAACGGCAAGGTCAGTGGACGCGAGGCCGTGGTGGCGCTCGGGCCGTGGTCCGACCTCGTGTCCACGCCGCTCGGCTATTCGATCCCGCTCAACGTCAAGCGCGGTTACCATCTGCACCTTGCGCCGCGCGGCAATGCCGTGCTCCATCATCCGGTGCTCGATACCGATCATGGACTTCTGCTGGCGCCGATGAACCGTGGTATTCGCCTCACTACCGGGGTCGAGTTCGCCCGCCGCGATGCGCCGCCGACGCCGGTCCAGATCGAGCGGGCGCTGCCCCGGGCGCGGGCGCTGTTTCCGTTGGGGGAGGCGGTCGATGCAAAACCCTGGATGGGCGCGCGGCCGTGCCTGCCCGACATGCTGCCGGTGATCGGCAAGGCGCCCCGCCATGCCGGGCTGTGGTTCGATTTCGGCCACCATCATCATGGCCTGACGCTGGGGCCCGCGACCGGCCGGCTGCTTTCGGAAATGATGACCGGCGAGACGCCGATTGCCGATCCGGCCCCGTTTGCGGTTGAGCGTTTCGGTTGACCATATTCGCCGAATGCTGGCTCCGGAGACGGCCTCGCGCCGTCAGGTCGCTTGCGTCGCACGGCCAGTCGCGGCGATACTGCGATCCGCCGTCAAGACGCAGTCAGGAGCGCAGATGAAGATAAACGTCGAGATAGATTGCACGCCCCTCGAAGCCCGGCAGTTTTTCGGACTTCCGGACGTGCAGCCGATGCAGACCGCGGTGATGGAACACCTCCAGAAGCAGATGATCAGCAACATCGAAAAGGTCTCTCCGGAAGCGCTGCTGCAGAGCTGGTTCACCTTCGACCCGAAGCTCGCCGAGCGGTTCTCCGACATGTTCGTGACCATGGCGGGGCTCGGCGGCGCGCGCGCGCCCAGTGACAAGAAATAGCCATGCCGGCTGACCGCCGCGAACCGCCGGCGACGGGCCGGCTTCGGCCACCCGGCCTCGGCCTGCTGCTGGCCGAAGCGAGAGGGATCTTCGAATTCAACTTTAGCCTGATGCTGTCACCGCTATTGTTGCGCGCGCCAAGGGGTGACGGCCATCCGGTGCTGACATTGCCGGGCTTTCTGGCGAGCGATCTGTCGATGGCGCCGATGCGGCGGTATCTCAGCGAACTCGGCTACGACAGCCAGGCGTGGCGGATGGGCCGCAACATCGGCGGCATTTCGCGGATACGGCAGGCGCTTCGCGATCGGCTCGCCGAGATTCATAACTCGAGCGGCCGCAAGGTCAGTATCGTCGGCTGGAGCCTCGGCGGCGTCTATGCGCGCGACCTGGCGCTGCGGGCGCCCGAGATGGTGCGCTACGTGATCACGCTCGGAAGCCCGTTCGCAAACGATGTGCGAGCGACCAACGCCACGCGGCTCTACGAGGCGCTGTCGGGCGAAGCGATCGAGGGCATTTCCGAGCTTCGCGCCGCGCTCGCCGGCGACCTGCCGGTTCCCACCACGTCGATCTATTCGCGCACCGACGGCATCGTGAACTGGAAGACCTGCCTGGTTCGTCCTTCCGGGACGGCCGAAAACATTGAGGTGCACCTGGCCAGCCATGTCGGGCTGGGCGTCAACCCGGCGGCCCTGTGGGCGGTGGCGGATCGCCTGGCGCAGCGCGAGGGCGAATTTGCGCAATTTGACCGATCCGGGCCCTTTGCCATTGCATATGCGCCCCCGGAAAATGCACAATCCTGATTAAAGTCCCAAACCCAGGGGACCGTCCGAACGCCAGAAGCGCCACCAAGGCGCCGCGTTAACTCTACCGGGAGGGAACTATGAGTGACGCCAAAAAACTGTCCTCGATGGACGCGTCGTTTCTTTACCTCGAAACGCCGGAAATGCCGATGCATGTCGGCAGCATGGCGATCTTCCGACTGCCTGCGGATTACAAGGGCGACTTCTTCGAGGAGTTCAAGGCGATGATCGCCTCGCGGCTGCATGTCGCGCCGATCCTGAAAGCACGCCTGGAAAAGGCGCCGCTCGACATCGACCATCCCTCCTGGGTCGAGGACGACCAGTTCGATATTGACCGCCACATCTTCCGCGGCAGCCTGCCGGCGCCGCACGACCGCGCCACGCTCGAGCGCCTCGTCGGTTGGATGCACGCCAAACTGCTCAATCGCGCCCGGCCGCTGTGGGAGTTCTATGTCTTCGAGGGCATGAAGGACAACGAGATCGGGCTCTATTCCAAGATGCACCACGCCTGCATCGACGGCGGCGCGGGTGCTGCGCTCACCAACATGATCTACGACGTCACGCCGATTCCCCGGAAAATCGAGGAGCCTGTGGCGCGGGCCAAGGTCGGGCAGGAGCCGCGCGACATCGCCGCCAACCTGCTGGATTCCTATCAGCAACTCTGGACCCAGCCGTTCGACGCGCAGGCCGCGGCCAAGAGCATCGACTTGCCGCGCTCGGGCAAGAGCGACATCGGTTCGATCCTGTTCGACAACGCCATGTTCCAGATCGAGAACGCGGTGAAATTCGCCGGCAGCATTCCGGTCATGCTCAAAAGCCTCTCCGACGTGGTCGGCAAGATTTCCGATCCGAAATCGCGCGACTCGATTGCCGGCATGGTGTCGCCGTCGACCATCCTGAACAAGTCGATTTCGTCGGAACGCAGCTTTGCCGGCGTATCGATCCCGCTGTCGGGCGCGAAGGCGCTGGCCAAGCAGGCCGGCGGCAAGCTCAACGACGTCGTGCTGGCGCTCGCCTCCGGCGTGGTCCGGCGCTACCTTCAGCAATACAGTACGCTGCCGGCAAAATCGCTGACCGCCGCCGTGCCGATCTCGCTGCGCGAGGAGGGCAACACCGAGGCCAACAACCAGGTGTTCGGCATGATCTGCTCGATCGCGACCAACGTCGA
>DATNMT010000471.1:0-5668 GCA_035602495.1 Bradyrhizobium sp. | reverse complement strand
AAGCCGCCAGCCATTCCGAAATCACATTCTAGCCCCGCAGGGTACCCGTCATGTGTCGCCGGGGATTTCAGCGGCTTCCTTCCAAATTGCTCCTGTATTCTAGCATGCCTTTTCTCGTCATTGCGAGCGAAGCGAAGCAATGCCAATTGAGGAAAAGCTGGATTGCTCGCCGAGGAGCCTGTCATCGCGCGCGCATTCGCGCGACCCGTTGGCTCGTCGCAATGACGGCCAGATCTTAGTTCACCCCGAGAAAATCGCGCTTGCCGATTTCCACGCCGTTATGACGCAGGATGCCGTGGGCGGTGGCGGCGTGGAAGTAGAAGTTCGGGAATGCGAAATTATTGACGAACTGCCGTCCCTTTAGCGTCAGCGTGTTGGTCGGCCCGATCGGGAAAGTGACGTCGCGGGTGTCCGCGCCATCGAACTGCGCGGGCTTGAACGTCTTGACATAGTCGACGGTTTTCGCCAATCGCGCCTTCAATTCCTCAAACGTCTTTTCGGTATCGGGCGTGGTCGGCACCTCGCTGTGGGTCAGCCGCGCGCAGCTTTTTCCCGCGAAATCGCACACCAGCTGGATCTGCCTGGTAAACGGCAGCATGTCCGGATAGAGCCGCGCGCCGAGCAGCACCTCGGGCTGGATGTTCTTCGCCTTGCAGTGCGCCTCGGCCTTGCCGAGGATGCCGGTGAGACTGCCGAGGATTTGCAGGAAGGCGGGAACAGTCGCGTCGTGGAAGGACATGGGATGCTCTCTTTCATGGTGTCATTGTCATTACGGGGCGCGCATCGCGCGAACCTCAGATTGTGCAATTGCACATCGGGGAATCTCGAGATTCCGGGTTCAGTCCTGCGGACTGCCCCGGAATGACGGCAATCTTCAACTGCGCCTTCTATCGCACGGCCGCCGCCCCAACCGGAAGTGGCTGCGCGCGCGGCCCGCGCATCCGCGCCAGCAATTCGGCGGTCGGCCATGAATCGGCCGGCAGGCCGAACTTGATCTGCATCGCCTTCACCGCGCTGCGGCTTTGCTGGCCCATCACGCCGTCGACCTTGCCGACGTTGAAGCCGGCGCGCACCAATAACTGCTGCAGCTCGCGCAGCTCGGTGAACGGCAGTTGCGCGACCGGCGCCGTCGGCCGATGCATCGGCGGCGCGCCCGCGATGCGGGTCGCGAGATAACCTGCCGTGGTCGAGTAGATCAGCGAGTTGTTCCACTCGGTATAGGCGGCGAAATTGGGATAGGCGAGAAAGGCCGGTCCGGTGCGGCCCATCGGCAACAGCAATGAGGCCGGCAGGTCGTCATTCGGTAGCGCCTTGCCGTCCGGATAGGTGACGCCGAACTGCGCCCATTTGGTGCGCGGCAGCTGGATAGTGAGATCGGCCTGATCCCAGGGTAGATTTGACGGCACCCGCACTTCCTGCAGCCAGGGTTCGCCACGCCGCCATTTCAGTCCGGTGGCGATGTAGTTCGCAGTCGAGCCGATCACGTCGGCCGGGCTGCGCAACAGATCGCGGCGGCCATCACCGTCGTAATCCACCGCATAGTTGAAATAATGCGTCGGCAGAAATTGCGTCTGGCCGAGTTCGCCGGCCCACGAGCCGACCATTTCCGGCGGCGTCAGGTCGCCGCGGTCGATGATCTTCAGCGCGGCGATGGTTTCGCCCGCGAACATTTCCGAGCGCCGGCAGTCATAGGCCAGCGACACCAGCGAGCGCAACGTCGGCAGGCTGCCCATGTTGGCGCCGAAGTCGCTCTCCAGCCCCCAGAACGCGGCGATCACCGCCGGCGGCACGCCGTATTCCTTCTCGGCGCGTGCGAAGGCGGCGGCGTAAGCCTTGATCCGGGCCTGGCCCTGCTGCATCCGGTAGGTCGCGGCCATGCGGCCGGCGAATTCGGTGAACACCTGTCCGAACACACGCTGGCCGCGGTCGCGGTTGACGATGCCCTGGTCGTAGACGAGATAGGGCGAGGCTTCGGCCAGCGTGCGCTGCGAGACGCCGGCCGCCACGGCCTGCTGCTTCAGCTCGGCGAGGAAGCGGTCGAAGCTCATGCCGGAGTGGCAGGAGGCGCCGCGAGGAGCTGCTGCGGCAATCGGCCTGGCCGGGATTGCCGTGGGTTGAGCGGATGCCGAAAATGGAACTGCCAGCGACGCCCCAACGAAAGCGATCGCGACACGTGTTTTGAACCAGGGGATCGGCATCGATGTCACCGGCAGGAGGCGGGCAGGGGAAGGGGGGACGGCGGGCCTTCCATACTAGAGCGCGCAAGGCGGATTGGCCAACCCTGTGGGCCGAGCCTGCAAAAAGCCGGAAAGGGCAAGCAACCGGTGATTCCCCGTGGTATTGCGTACCCGTATTCTATCTTACCTCCATCGACCGGGCGTGACGATGCACCTCTGCCGCCAAATCCTCGCCGCTGCCATTCTCTGCGCGACCCCCTGCGTCGCCGAGCCGTCACGACAGGAACCTGACATCGACATGCTGGCGTTGATGTCGGGCAAGTGCAGCACGCTCAGGATCGCCGGACGGGATTTCGCCTGCCGGTCGGTCGTCTACTTCCACAGCCAGCAGGGCCGGGCAAATTTTTCGGTTGCGCTGGACGACCCTAATGACGACAGCCACGTCATCTCGTTCTCGGGCGAAAACGGCCAGCGGTCACAGGATAATCTGTACGAGCTGCCGGTTGACCGGGTGCTGCTGAGCTCCAGGGACCGGCCGAAGGTCGACGGCCTGCCGGTGCCGGCGGTCGAGCCATCGGCCGGATTTTGTCGGCAGCTCGGCAATTTCGCGACCGCCCAGTTGTCCAGCATCTCCTGCACCGCGACTGACAGGAACGGTAAAAAGTATGAGCTTCAGTTCGAATCTGACGGCTCGCCGATGACGGTGCGCCGGGTCAAGCAGGCCCCGCTGGCATCGGAAAAGCGCCGGGCAAGGCAAATCGCGCAGCGCGACTGCCGGCACAAGGCCGCGGCCGCGATGGTGATGCCGAGGGACTGGACCGAGTACATGCTTCAGTGCCTTGAGGAAGAAGGCCAGAAACCAGGCACCGATCAGTAAAGCCCCTTCGGCGCATGGGAGCCCGCCGCTTGCACCGGGCCCCGGAGGCTGTTCCAATCGGCCCTGTCCGTGTAGGCTCCCGCCCCTCGCAAGCCTGAGGTAAACTGAGCCAAAAATCACTTTAAAGCCGCGAGCAGGCAGGGAGATGGCGAAAAGACCATGACGGACATCCGATATTTAAGCCCGCACACGCTCGATGAGGCGGTCTCAGCCTTTGCCGCCGCCGGCAGCGCCGCGCGCATCCTGGCGGGCGGGACCGATCTTTTGGTGCAAATGCGTGCCGGCGTGGTCAAGCCGGGCCTGATCGTCGACATCAAGAAAATCGCTGAAATGACGGCGATTGAGGAAACCGCCGGTGGCGGGTTTCGCGTCGGCGCGGCCGTCTCGGGCATGGAACTGGCCGACCATCCGCGTTTCGGCAAGGTCTGGCCCGGCGTGCTGGAGGCGGTCAATCTGATCGGCTCCAAGCAGGTGCAGGGGCGGGCCTCGGCGGGCGGCAATCTGTGCAACGGCTCGCCGGCCGGCGACAGCGTGCCCGCGATGATCGCGGCCGGCGCCATCGTCACGGTGCAGGGCCCGAACGGCCGCCGTGAGATGAAGGTCGAGGACGTGCCGGCCGGACCGGGCCGCACCAATCTCGAACCGGGCGAAATTCTCGTCAGTTTCGCGCTGCCGCCGCGGCCGCCCGGTTCCGGCGACGCATATCTACGCATGATCCCGCGCACCGAAATGGACATCGCCGTGGTCGGCTGCGGCGTCAGTCTCACGATGAAAAATGGCGTCTGCACCGCCGCCCGGGTCGGGCTCGGCGCCGTGGCGCCGACCGTGCTGCTGGTCGAGCCGGCGGCGAAAGCCCTGATCGGCAGCAAGCTCGATGACGCGGCGCTGAATGCCGCAGCCGCCGCCTGCTCGGCGGCCTGCCGCCCGATCGACGACAAGCGCGGCACCATTGCCTATCGTACCAAGGTCGCCGGCGTGCTGCTCAAGCGCACGGCGGCGATCGCCGCAAAGCGCGCCGGAGGGAAGTGAAGACCATGGCAAAACTGCACGTCACCACCACCATCAACGGCGAGCCGGCGGAGTTTCTCTGCGAGCCCGGCGACACCATGCTCGACGCGTTGCGCGGGCCGCTGGGCCTGACCGGGTCGAAGGAAGGCTGCGCCTCCGGCGATTGCGGCGCCTGCAGCATCCTGCTGGACGATCGACTGATCTGTTCCTGCCTGATGCTCGCCGCCGAGGCCGAGGGCCATGAGCTCGGCACCATCGAAGGCATGGCCCACGGCGAGCACCTGCATCCGCTGCAGCAGAAATTCCTCGAAATGGCGGCGCTGCAGTGTGGCATCTGCACCTCCGGCATGCTGGTCGCCTCCGATGCGCTGCTCAGGAAGAACCCTCACCCGAGCGAGGAAGAAGTGCGGTTCTGGCTCGCCGGCAATCTCTGCCGGTGCACCGGTTACGACAAGATCGTCCGCGCGGTTCTGGAGACCGCAGCCGAAATGCAGGAGGCAGCACAATGAACGTCATCACCAACAACAAGTGGATCGGCCAGCGTACCATTCGCCCTGACGGCGTCGACAAGGTCACGGGACGGGCGGCGTTTGCCGCCGACACCACCATGCCCGGCATGATCTGGGGCAAGGTATTGCGCAGCCCGCATCCGCACGCGCGCATCAAATCGATCGACACTTCGAAGGCGGAGGCGTTGCCCGGCGTGAAAGCGGTGGTGACTTCGCGCGACGTGGTCGATTTTCCGATCGACAAGTCGGTGATGCTCGGCATCCAGGACATGCGCTGGATGTGCCGCAACGTGATGGCGCGCGAGAAAGCGCTGTTCCCGGGACACCCGGTCGCGGCCGTCGCCGCCACCACGGAGGCGATCGCGGCGCAGGCATGCGAACTGATCGAGGTCGACTACGAGGTGTTGCCGTGGGCGATCGAGATCGACGACGCGCTGAAACCCGACGCGCCGATCCTGCACGAGTTCAACAAGTTCGAGGGCAAGCCCTCCAACATCGCCGGCAAGCTCGAGGTCAAGAAGGGCGACATCGCGCAAGGCTTCAAGGAGGCCGAGGTGGTGGTCGAGCGCAGCTTCGCCACCCGCCCGGTGCATCAGGGCTATATCGAGCCGCACGCCTGCCTGATCAGCGTCGCAGCCGACGGCAAGACCACGATCTGGAGCTCGAGCCAGGGCCAGTTCATGGTGCGCGCCATGACGGCGTACCTGACCGGCATCCCGCAGAGCGACATCCGCGCCATCCCCGCCGAGATCGGCGGCGGCTTTGGCGGCAAGACCATCGTCTATCTCGAACCGCTCGCCACGCTGCTGGCGAAGAAATCCGGCCGGCCGGTGAAGATGGTGATGACGCGCGAGGAGGTGATGCGGGCGACGGGGCCCACCTCCGGCTCGAAGAGCACGGTCAAGATCGGCGCGAAGAAGGACGGCACCATCGTCGCCGCCCAAGGCACCTTCTATCTGCAGGCCGGCGCGCTGCCGGGCTCGCCGATCCGCGGCGCGGTCGGCTGCAGCTTCTCGCCCTACGATATCCCGCATGTGCTGTCGACCGGCTATGACGTGCTCTCCAACCGCTCCAAGGTCGCGGCCTATCGCGCGCCG
>DATNMT010000429.1:0-15449 GCA_035602495.1 Bradyrhizobium sp. | reverse complement strand
ATTCGAGCCATGACCGGCTCGAGGCGGTGTTGCGGCGAACGGTGGCCCATGCCGTGGCGCGCGCCGAGGACACCGGCGCCGCGATCGACGTCGTCGCGCTCGCGGCGGTGCGCGCCACCCGCGAGGCGATGGTCGCGCGCGGCCGCGACAAATTGCCCTCGATCCTGGGCACCCCGGCCCCCGGCGAGCAGGCCAATGGCGAGGCCTTCGACGGCAACACCGAGGTCGCGACGTTTCCGGGCGACTTGCCCACCGACGCCGAACAGCTGTTTGCCGGCGAGACCGCGTTTCGCGGCCTCTCCAGCGCGTCCGACGAAAAGACCGATTTTCGCTTTCTTCGCTTTCGCCCGCCGCAGCTGGAAAGCCTGAACGGGGAGGCGCCCACTCTGCCTCACATCCGCCTCGACCGCGCCCTCCAGTTCCTGATCGGAGACCGACTGCAATGAGCGAGCGCCCGCACCACCGCAAGCCCGCGACCTTCAAGCTCGGCGACCCCGGCGTGATCGTGATGGATCCCGATGACGCGAGCCGCCCCTCGCGCGGCACCGTCCACGTCACGCCGGAAGCCGATCCCGCGCTGCTGCCGGTCCCGGTCGAGACGGCGATCGTCCCGGCGCCGCGCGGCTTCCGCTGGGGCGCGGTGTTCTGGAGCGCCGTGGCCGGTCTCGTCCTGCTCGGCCTCGGGCTCAGCGTGGCGCAGTTGATCGAGAATTTGTTCGCGCGCAGCGGGGGGTTGGGATTCCTCGGACTGGCGCTTGCCCTGGTGGCCGCGCTGGCGTTTGCGATTGTCGTCGCGCGCGAGGCGCTCGGACTGGCGCGGCTTGCCGCGATCGAAAAACTGCATTTTCGCGCGGCAGCCGTTCTGCTGAGCGATGACCGCGCCGAGAGCCGGGCCATCGTTCTGGAGCTGACAAGACTGGCGCACCAGAACCCGCATCTGGCGCGGGCCCGCGCCGCGCTGCAGGGTCACGCCGACGACATCATCGACGGCGCCGACATGATCCGCCTCGCCGAGCGCGAATTGATGACGCCACTCGATCAGGAGGCGCGGCGGCTGGTGTCGTCAGCGGCGCAGCGCGTCTCGCTCGTCACCGCCGTCAGCCCGCGCGCCCTGGTCGACGTGCTCTTTGTGTTCGCCGCGTCGCTGCGGCTGATCCGGCAATTGGCGCGGCTCTATGGCGGACGTCCGGGCGCGCTCGGCATGATCAAATTGATGCGTCACGTCATCGCCCATGTCGCGATCACCGGCGGCATGGCGGCGAGCGACGGCCTGATCCAGCAGGTGCTCGGCCATGGGCTGGTCGCGAAGCTATCGCAGCGGCTCGGCGAGGGCGTGCTCAACGGCCTGCTCACGGCGCGGCTCGGGCTCGCCGCCATCGACGTCACCCGCCCGCTGCCGTTCACCGCCCTTCCGCGGCCCGCGCTCGCCGATCTCGCCAAGGATCTTTTGCGCAAGCGCGAGGCGGAGGAGTGACTATTGGGCCGAGGCGGCGATGACAAAGCCGCGTGGCGAAAGTCCCACCTCGCCCGCCAGCACGCGCCAGCGGAACAGCAGCGAGTCCGCTGGCGGCGACAGCTCGGGGGTCCAGCCGGTCAGCTTTTCCAGCGCATAGGTATCCATCACCAGGCCGCGCCAGCTGCGATCGACCCGTTCCAGCGGCTCCCGCACCGCCGTCGTCGCCGCCCATAGCGGGCTCGAATTGTCCGGCTCGCGCCCGACATAGAGCCCGGTGTGGCCCTTGATCATCTCCATGCCGGGATCGCAAAAACCCTGAAACCTGCCGCGCTCGTTGATCTGAATCACCGGCACGCGGCCGTTGAAATACCAGCGCAGCATCGAATAGGTCCGGTAATCCGTGGTGGCGATCCAGGTTGCGCCCAGCTTTTGCAATTCGGCCTGCGCCCGGTCCGCGACCTCTTGATAGCCGGCCTCGCCCCCGATCGGATCGGCCTGGCCGATGAAATTCCACGGGCTGACGACATAATAGAGAAACACGGCCACCACGAAGACGATGCCGGAAGCGATCGCGGCTTCGGCCCAGCGGATCGTCGATCTGATCATCCAGGCGGGCCACCCTTCGTGCGGCAGCATCGCGATGTTGATGGCGGTGGCGGCAAATCCGGCCGGCCACAGGAACATCGGCCAGGTGTCGCCGACCCGAAGCGTCAGCGATTTCCACAAGAAATAGCCGAAGGGAACGATCACGGCGGTCGACAGCAGGATCGCCACGGCGTCGCCGCGGCGATAGCCGCGCCACGCCGTCAGCGTCACGCCCGACAACACCACCGGCAGCAGGATGAAGCCGACCAGCCCGAACTGCAGGCCGATGAAATCGCCCACGGTGCGCAGCGACACGTCGTGGGTAACGGTCGCCCGCACCGACTGGAATCGGAACGAGGCCCAGTCATGCCCGGCGTTCCAGATCAGAACCGGCGAAAACACCACAAGCGCAATCAGCGCGGCGGCCCACGGATAGGGGCTGAGCAACCAGTGCCGGCGCCAGCGCGGCACCAGCATGAAGGCCGCGACCGCGGGAAGCAGCATCATCGCGGTGAATTTCGACAGCAGCGCCAGCCCGGCGAACAGGCCGGCGGCAAGCCACCAGCGCGCATCGCCGCTCTCGGTGAGCCGGACCAGCGCCCACAGCATCGCCACCGCAAACGGGATCATCGCCACGTCGGGCGAGACCTTGGCCATCAGCAAGCCGTAATAAAGCGCGGCCTCGGGCATCAGCAGCGCGAGCACCACCGCGCGGACGTCACGGGTCACGCGCCGGACGATGTCGGCGAGCAGCAATTGCGTCACCCCCATCGCAACGATGCCGGCAAACCGCACGCCAAGATTAGTGTCGCCGAAAATCGCGGTGCCGAAGCGGATGAACCAGGCAATCATCGGCGGATGGTCGAGGAAGCTGAGCGCGCTTTCCTTCGACCAGGTCCAGTAATAGGCCTCGTCGGTGCGCAAATCGATCGCGCCCGCGTAAATCACCCGCAGCACCGTCATCGCGGCGATCAGCGCGGCCACGCCGAGCCATTGCCGGGCGGCGGAACTGTCGGGCTTTGCGTTGCTTCCATTGGGGGCGGTAATCGTCACGACGCCTTTTCCCCGACTCCTCGGGGGGTGTCAACGTCGGCAAATCGCCTACGGCTGTCGTCCCTGCGAAAGCAGGGACCGATACGCCGCGGCCCTTGTGTTGAGAGGTGCTGCTCGTTGGCTTTTGCCCAACAACGAACGCTGGTGGTTATGGGTCCCTGCTTGGCGCCTTCGCTAAAGCTTCGGCGGCCCACCGTCACAACCCCGGCGAAGCCTCTTGACCGCCGAAGTCCGCCTTCGGACGAAGGCGGTTGGCGTAGACGGGTCGCAGGGACGACGCGAGGAAAGGTGGCCACTCAGGGAATTAATCTCTGCTATGATCGATCTATTGTTTGATGACTGTTCAACTGGATCGCATGGCCGAGATTTTCCAGGAGCGCCTGAAAGGATACCTGCGCGGCATCGGCGTCCGCCAGGTCCGGCTGGCCTGCGGGCTGGTGCTGTTTGCCTATCTGGTCAGCCATTTCCTCAACCACGCGCTCGGCAACATCTCGATGGATGCGCTCGCCGCCGGCGTCTATTACCACGTTCTGTTCTGGCAGTTTCTTCCGGTTGCCGTCGTATTTTACGGCTCGGCGCTGCTGCACACCGGCCTCGGCATCTGGGCGCTTTATCAACGCCGCGAATTTCGCTGGAAAGCGATCGAGCCGCTGCAGCTCGTGCTCGGCCTGAGCATTCCGGCCCTCGTCATCACCCACGTGGTCGGCGTGCGGCTCGGCCAGACGCTGTTCGGGCACGAGAAGCTCTATCCGCAGGTGTTTTTCGCGTACTGGATCGTATGGCCGTTCAAGATGTGGCTGATGTACGCCGTCCTCGTGATCGCCTGGACCCACGGCTGCATCGGGCTTTATTTCTGGTTGCGGATGAAGCCGTTCTTCAAGCGCGCGGCGCCGTTTCTGTTCGCCGCAGCGGTTCTGGTTCCGACGCTGGCGATGCTCGGCCTCTACCAGGGCGGACGCAGCGTCGTCGACAGCGACAGCACCGAATGGCGGGCCGAGAACCTTTCACCGGATCGCGTCGGCACGCTGGCCGAACAGGCGGTTCTGAACAAGTTCGAGGACTATTTCCTGATCGGCTATCTCGGTCTGGTCGGACTGGTGCTGCTGGCGAGGGGCGTGCGCGCGGCGACCGAACGCCGCGGCGGCATGATCAACCTGTCCTATGGCAACGGCAGGACGGTCCGGGTGCCGAAAGGCCTCAGCGTGCTCGAGGCGAGCCTGCGCTATCATGTGCCGCATGCCAGCGTCTGCGGCGGCCGCGCCCGCTGCTCCACCTGCCGCATTCGCATCATCGGCGACTGCAGTACGCTGCCGGAGCCGTCGCAGCGCGAGGCGTTCGTGCTCAACCGCGTCGGCGCCAGCGACCCGTCGATCCGGCTCGCCTGTCAGCTCCGGCCCGAGACCGATCTCTCCTTCTTCCAGCTGTTCATGCCGCAGACGATGTCGGCGAACGCGCAGGCTTCGCAGCCGCAGCGCATCGGCCAGGAACGCTATCTGGTCAGCCTGTTCGTGGACATGCGCGGCTCGACCAGGCTGGCCGAGAAGCAATTGCCGTTCGACACCGTCTTCATCGTGAATCGCTTCCTCGGCGCGGTGTCGCAGGCGGTGATCGCCTGCGGCGGTCAACCCAACCAGTTCGTCGGCGACGGCGAGTTGGCGCTGTTCGGGCTCAACTCGAGCCCGCAAACCGCCTGTCGCCAGGCGCTCAGAGCGGTGGCCATGATCTCGGCCAATGTCGACGAGCTGAATCAGTTCCTGAGCCACGATCTGCGCGAGCCGATCCGCTTCGGCATCGGTATTCATGGCGGTGAAGTGATCATCGGCGACATCGGCTACCGCGACCATATGGTGTTCACCGCGCTCGGCGACGCGGTGAATGTCGCGGCAAGGCTGCAGGACATGACCAAGAGCCTTGCCTGCGAAGCGATCGTCTCCGAAGAGGTGTGCGTCAACGCCGGGCTTGAGGCCGATGCCTTGCCGCAGCAGCAGGTCACCATTCGCGGGCGCAGCGAGCCGACGATCGTCCGCACGATCGCGAGCGCGAAGACATTGTCCGCGCTGGTCGGCGATGTGGAAATCGCCGCGGCCTGACGGCGGCACGACGTCGACGCAGCGCGTTTCAGCTGTCTGAACAGCCGTTCAGAAAATTGTCTTCCGACAAAATGCAATTTTCTCGAACCCCATTCTCGGAGGGGGCGACTGATGGTCGATGGGTAAGACTGAAACGATCAACCCGCGCCGAGTGCGCACACTTAAGGAGAACGACCATGTTACGTAAACTCACGCTTGGACTTGTTGCCGCCGCTTCGCTCAGCGCCATGGTGCTGGCCCCCACCGCCGCTTCCGCACACGGATGGGGATGGGGCGGCGGCTGGGGCTTCCATCATCACCACTTCGGCCACGGCTTCGGCATCGGCTTCATCGGTGGCGGCGACGATGGCTGCTACGCGACCCGCGAAGTGATGACCCCGTTCGGGCCTCGTCTGCGCACCGTCAACGTCTGCTATTGATCGAACCCCCTCGGGTTCTCTCCATTCGGCAAGCCCCGGCCGCCTCATGCGGCCGGGGTTTTGTTTTGGCTGTCTCCTGCCGCTATCGTACCGCGGATTTGAAGCTCGCTCCGCCTTGCTTCACGTAAAGGCGATTGGGATCGCGAGCGCGTCCGCACTATGATTCCGGTCCGCCGATTCGCCCGTCGGTGGGCGTCGGCAACACCCGCAGCACGAATCGATTTCATGGATATCAAAGCACTTGTCGCGGCGCACGGGCGCGATGTCAGGATCGATCTGTTTCGTGGACTTGCGAACTGGTTCATCTTCCTCGACCACATTCCACAAAATGTCGTGAACCTGATCACGGTCAGGAACTACGGTTTCAGCGGCGCCGCCGACCTTTTCATCTTCATTTCCGGCTACGCCGCGTCCATCGTCTACGCCAAAATGACGCTGGAGCGCGGCTTCGTGATCGGAGCAAGCCGGATCGTCAAGCGGGTATGCCAACTCTACGCCGCCTATGTCGTGCTGTTCGTGATCTACATCGTGACGATCACAGACGTCGCGACGCGATATGCGGTTCCCGACATCATCTACGAATTCAACGTGGCCGGCCTGGTCGAGCACCCGGTCCGGACGCTGGCCTATGGCCTGCTGCTGGAAGCAAGACCGCTCAACCTCGACGTTCTGCAGCTCTACATCGTGCTGATGGCCGCTTTCCCGCCGGTGCTGTGGCTGATGCTGCGCAAGCCGGACCTCGTGATGGCCGGATCGGTGGCGCTCTATTTCGCGGCGCGCGCGTTCGACTGGAACCTGCGATCCTTTCCCGACGGCAACTGGTATTTCAATCCGTTCTGCTGGCAGCTGCTGTTCGTGTTTGGCGCCTGGCTCGCGCTCGGCGGAACGGAAAAGCTCCGCTCCATTCTGAAGGCGCCGATGCTGCTCTATGCCGGGTTCGCCTACCTGGCCTTTGCCCTCGTCATGACGGCGGCGGGGCGCTTTCCGGAATTCCGAGCAATGTTCCCGGCGTGGCCGTTCGACACTTTCAACCCGAACGACAAGGTCAATCTCGCCCCATACCGCGTTCTGCATCTCATCGCCGCGACATTGATCGTGACGCGGTTCGTAGCGAAGGACTGGCCCGGGTTGAAGTGGCGGATCTTCGGGCCGCTGATCATATGCGGCCAGCAATCGCTCGCCGTGTTCTGCCTCGGGGTGTTCCTGTCGTTTGCCGGTCATTTCGCGCTGCTGCTGAGTTCCGGTTCCCTGCTGGCGCAGGTTGTCGTGAGCGCAAGCGGGATCGCCATCATGACCCTCGTCGCCTATTACCTCTCATGGTCGGGGCAGCAGGATGCCCCCTCGGAAATCCGTCACCGCATGGCATCCATCGATGCGCATTTCTGAATTCGGCGAATGAATTCGGCTTCCAGGCCGACCTCGCGCGTTGGTTGCGCCGCGAGCCGCGCGGCGCCGTTACCCATTCGGAAAAAGCGCAACGGTTGGCGGTTTGCGGTCATTTGCTGCCTGAAATGATCTGGAAATCGGCAAAATACGCAAATGCGCCGCGATAATGATCGTTTTCCGCCAGAATCGGGCGGTGGTTTACGCTATCAAGCGTTCCCGTTACCGCGTATCGTGCGCCGGTCGGACAAGCCGGTTTGTGCGGGGACCGGGAGTCCGATTATTTTTTTGATCCTGCGGAGACGACGTGATGGCTAAGGGTACTGTGAAGTGGTTCAACGCGACCAAGGGCTTTGGTTTTATCCAGCCCTCGAGTGGCGGCAAGGACGTTTTTGTTCATATTTCGGCGGTCGAGAAAGCAGGCCTTTCCACGCTCAACGAAGGACAGACGGTGGAATACGAGGAGGTTGCCAATCGCGGCAAGACCTCGGCCGAGAACCTCAAGGTTTGACGCCAGCGCGCGACCGGTAACAGCGCCCTCTCGGACGCGATCCGGGAGCGGAGCTTCCGGGAAATCTCAAAACACCAGTGCGATCGGCAGGAGCGTCTGGCGCTCTTGCGGGCATTCGAATTGGCGCAGGAAATGCGCCGGTTCGGGCCCGGTTTTCCTTTGCCTTTTTTGACGCTCATGATGTTCGCAGGCTCCGCCGAATCGATCCCGCCTCTCCGACGGCTTCATAAACATCCCGAACATCTCGAATGATCGCACCGGTTTCCCGGTGCCTGCCGCCGGCTGCATGATAGGATGGGGGGATCCGAGCCATGCCATGAAGCCCGATTCGTCTCCCCTGCCACCGTTCACGGCTCCCTACGCAGCGGACGATGCCGCGATTGCGGCGAAACTTCTCGATTCCTCTCGCCTCGGCGTGCCGCAGAACGCCCGGATCGACCGCACCGCAACCCGCCTGATCGCGGCGATCCGCGCCAACGACGACCGGCTTGGCGGCGTCGAGGACATGCTGCGCGAATTCGCGCTTTCCACCAAGGAGGGGCTCGCGCTGATGGTGCTGGCGGAAGCCTTGCTGCGGGTGCCCGACAGCCGCACCGCCGACCGCTTCATCGAGGACAAGCTCGGCCAGGGCGATTTTGTCCATCACGAAACCAAGTCCAGCGCATTTCTCGTCAACGCGTCGGCGTGGGCGCTCGGCATGTCGGCACGCGTCATTCAGCCCGGCGAAACGCCGCAAGGCACGATCGGGCGACTGACAAAACGGCTGGGCTTGCCCGCGGTGCGCGCCGCCACCCGGCAGGCGATGCGGCTGATGGGCAGCCATTTTGTGCTGGGCGAAACCATCGAATCCGCCCTGGCCCGGGCGCATTCGACCAGCGGCCCGCGCTATTCCTTCGACATGCTCGGCGAAGGCGCCCGCACCGCGGCGGATTCGGAGCGCTATTTCAATGCCTATGCCAGCGCGATAGAGGCCATCGGCCGCACCGCCGGCGACCGGCCGCTACCCGAGCGGCCCGGCATTTCCGTCAAGCTGTCGGCATTGCACCCGCGCTTCGAACCGTTGAGCCGGGCGCGGGTGATGGCGGAACTGGTGCCCTTGCTGATCGATCTCGCCCGCCGTGCCAAGGTTTTTGACCTGAATTTCACGGTCGACGCCGAGGAAGCGGACCGGCTTGAATTGTCGCTGGAGGTGATCGCCGCCGCGTTGGGCGATGCGACGCTTAAGGGCTGGGACGGCTTTGGGCTGGCGATCCAAGCCTATCAGAAGCGCGCCGGGGCCGTGATCGATTATGTCGACCAACTGGCACAAACGCTGAACCGGCGCCTGATGGCGCGGCTGGTCAAGGGTGCCTATTGGGACACCGAGATCAAGCGCGCGCAGGAGCGTGGGCTCGACGATTACCCGGTCTTCACCCGCAAGGCGATGACCGACCTGAATTACGTCGCCTGCGCGCAAAAACTGCTGGCGCTGCGGAAAAGGATTTTCCCGCAATTCGCCACCCACAACGCGCTGACGGTCGCGACCGTTCTGGAACTCGCCGATGGCGAGAGCGGATTTGAATTCCAGCGCCTGCACGGCATGGGAGAAGCGCTCTATGCACAATTGAGCGAGGATCGCCCTCGCCTCGCCTACCGCACCTACGCGCCGGTCGGCAGCCACCGCGACCTCCTCGCCTATCTGGTGCGGCGGCTGCTGGAGAACGGCGCCAACTCCTCCTTCGTGGCGATCGCCGCGGATGACACCGTGCCGGTGAAAGCACTGCTACGGCGTCCGGCTGAAATCATCGGCGCCCCCGCGAAAGCGCGGCATCCCCATATCCCGCTGCCGCGCGACCTCTACCGGCCGCAGCGGCAGAATTCGCGCGGTGTCGAGTTCGGCGAGCGCACGGCCTTGGAAAATTTGCTTGACGCCATCGCGGCGGAAACCGCGCCGGTCGCGGCAGCGCCGCTGATCGACGGTCAGGTAGCGGCGGGCGCGGCGCGGCCGATCGTCAGTCCGATCGATCTGACGACGGTTGTCGGTAGCGTCATCGATCCGACGCTGGATCACGTCAACGAGGCCGTCGCCGCCGCGCGCCAGGGATTTTTGAGCTGGAGCCGAACGCCGGCCGAGGCGCGCGCAAGCATCCTGGAGAACGCAGCAAATCTGCTGGACCGACGGCGCGCCCATTTCATCGCGCTGCTGCAGCGCGAGGGCGGCAAGACCCTCGACGACGCGCTCTCGGAAGTCCGCGAGGCCATCGATTTCTGCCGCTATTATGCGGCCGAAGGCCGTAAACTGTTCGGTCACGGCGAAACAATGCCGGGCCCGACCGGCGAGAGCAATGTGCTGCAGCTGCGCGGCCGCGGCGTCTTCATCGCGATCTCGCCGTGGAATTTTCCGCTGGCGATTTTCACCGGGCAAATCACGGCCGCGCTGATGGCGGGAAATTCGGTGGTGGCCAAACCCGCCGAACAGACGCCGCTGATCGCGGCGGAGGCGGTTCGCTTGCTGCAGCAGGCCGGCATACCCGCTTCAGCGCTGCATCTGTTGCCCGGCGACGGCAGCATCGGCGCGGCGCTGACGGCGCATCCCGATATTGCCGGCGTCGTCTTCACCGGCTCGACCGAAGTGGCGCGCGCGATCAACCGCACGCTCGCCGCCAAGGACGGCCCGATCGTGCCGCTGATCGCGGAAACCGGCGGCATCAACGCGATGATCGTCGACGCCACCGCGCTGCCGGAGCAGGTCGCCGACGACGTGGTGACGTCGGCATTTCGCTCGACCGGCCAGCGTTGCTCGGCGCTGCGGCTGTTGTTGGTCCAGGACGATGTCGCCGAGCGCATCATCGAGATGATATCGGGCGCGGCGCACGAACTCAAAATCGGCGACCCGCGCGACATCGCCACGCAGATCGGACCGGTGATCGACGCTGATGCAAAACAGCGGCTGCAGGCGCATATCGCGCGAATGAAGCGGGAGGCCCGCGTGCATTTGGAGGGCATCGCGCCAGAAGGCAGCTACGTCGCGCCGCACATTTTCGAATTGGCCGATGCCGAAGCGCTGACCGAGGAAGTGTTCGGCCCCGTTCTGCATGTAGTGCGTTATACCGCCGACCGGCTCGATCGCGTGCTGGATTCGATCGAGCGGAGCGGCTACGGGCTGACACTCGGCATCCACTCGCGCATCGACGATACCATCGAGGCGGTGATCGAGAAGCTCCCGGTCGGCAACGTCTATGTCAACCGCAACATGATCGGTGCGGTGGTCGGCGTGCAGCCGTTCGGTGGCTTTGGCTTGTCGGGCACAGGTCCCAAGGCCGGCGGGCCGCATTATCTGACGCGGTTTGCGACCGAACAGACCGTCACCATCAACACCGCGGCAGCCGGTGGCAATGCCGCGCTGCTGTCGGATATCGAATGATCTTCGTCATTGCGAGGCGCGCAAGCGACGAAGCAATCCAGCTTTTACGCGCAGCCTTATGGATTGCTTCGCTTGCGCTCGCAATGACGGAGAAACGGCGGTTGCATCATCCCCCAACATCGGTCAAATAGCGCTTGATCCTGCAGGCGATAATTCAGCACACGGCCAAAACCAACCAAGTCACGGGGAGCGATTGCCACTATGGAAAAAGGCATCTTCGAGGGCCTCAAGGTTCTGGACTGCGCGAGCTTCATCGCGGCGCCAGCGGCCGCGACCGTGCTGTCGGATTTCGGCGCCGACGTGATTAAGATCGAACCGCCCGTAACGGGCGACCCCTATCGCAGCCTGTCGAGCCACCCGGGATATCCGCACAGTCCGCACAATTTCGCCTGGATGCTGGACTCCCGCAACAAGAAGAGCCTTGCGCTCGACCTCTCAAAGCCCGAGGGCCAGGCGGTGCTGCATCGCCTTGCCGCCGAGGCCGATGTCTTCATCACCAACTTTCCGCCGGCGGTGCGCGCGAAGCTCGGGATAACCCACGATCACCTCGCTCCGTACAATGACCGGCTGATTTATGCATCCTTCACAGGCTACGGCGAAAAGGGCGAGGAGGCCAACAAGCCCGGCTTCGACAGCAATGCCTATTGGGCGCGCTCGGGCCTGATGGATCTGGTGCGCGCCGACGAGAACACCACGCCGGCGCGCTCGATCGCCGGCATGGGCGACCACCCCTGCGCGATGGCGTTTTACGGCGCGATCGTTACAGCGCTCTACAAGCGCGAGCGCACCGGCAAGGGCTCGCATGTCAGCTCGAACCTGATGGCCAACGGTGTCTGGGCCGCCTCGGTGCTCGCCCAGGCCAAATTATGTGGCGCCAAATTCCAGCAGCGGCGGCCGCGCGAGCGCGCGCTGAACGCTGTGACCAACCACTACCGGTGCAAGGACGGCCGCTGGCTGATGCTCTCGCTGCTCAACGAAGACCGGCAATGGCCGACGCTGGCGCGCTGCATGGGACGTGAAGATTTGATCGACGATCCCCGATTCGCCGCCAAGCCCGACCGCCATGCGCGTTCGCTGGAACTGATCAAGATATTCGATGAGGTCTTTGGCTCCAAGGATCTCGCGGAATGGCGCAAGATCCTCGACGGCAGCGGGCTGGTGTTCGGCGTGGTCGGCATTCTCGACGATATTCCGACCGACAGACAGATGATCGAGAACGAGGTGCTGGTGCCGTTCGAGAACGACACCATGCTGACGATCAACAGCCCGATCTGGGTCGACGGCAGCCCGAAGGTCAAGCCGCGGCGTGCGCCCGGCATCGGCGAGCATAGCGACGAGATCTTGCGCGCCGCGGGCTACGACGAGGCGGCGATCCGGCAACTGCGCGCATCCGGCGCGGTGGCCTGAGGGCCGCGCGAGAACGGGACAAGTTTAGGTTGATGCCGGAGCGGCGATCGATCGCTTCTCCCTCTCCCCGCTCTTTGCCGGGAGAGGGTTGGGGTGAGGGGCTCTCTCGACAGCGGGACTCGCGGAGAGTCCCCCTCACCCGGATTGCTTCGCAATCCGACCTCTCCTCGCAAGCGGGGCGAGGTGGACCGGAGTCCTGCCGATTTAACTTAGTGCCATCGTGCTCTAGCGGTTGTGGAGCAATACCCAGCCGACGGCGGCGAGGCCAATGATGACGGCGACCGCGATCGCCCAGGTGCTGACGCGGATGTCGCCGACGGTTTGCTGCTCGGCCTCGTTCTTGGCGATCTCGCGATTCCGTTCCTTGCTGTCTTTTCCCGCGTCGTTCATCGCCTGCCCTCCGATGATGCTCAACCTGGTCCGGCCAGCGATTGCAATCTAGCCTAGGCTCCCGCCGTCGTCGATGGACGCAAGTCCGCCTCGAGTGATCCCGGCGCAACGGCAGCGCCCATGCCGCTGCCGCCGAGGCCCGCGATCCGGCTCAGCGAAAACGCTGCCAGCGCCGCGCACAGGGCCGCTGCGGCTGCCGCCAGAAACACCGAGGACGTGCTCCATTTCATGGTCAACAGCACGCCGCCGACCAGAGGACCGACGATCGAGCCGATCCTGCCTATACCGAGCGCCCAGCCGACGCCGGTGGCCCTGATCGAGGTTGGATAAAACGTCGCAGCCAGCGCGTTGGCAGCGATCTGGCCGCCGACCATGCAGAAGCCCGCGGTAAAAATCGCCGTGGCCACGAGAACGACGGAGTGACCAAACTGGCCGATCGCGCCGACGGCGAAAACGGCGACGAAATACACCAGCGCCAGCGCGCGAAACGAGAACCGGTCGATGATGCTGCCGAGCGCAAAGGCTCCGGCCACGCCGCCGATCTGCAACATCGATCCGATCACCGCCGCCGCTGATACCGATGAGCCCAGGTCGTTGAGCACCGTGGGCAGCCAGTTCGTCAGAAAATATAGATCAAGCAGACTCATGAAGAACACCACCCACAGCAACAGCGTGACCAGCGTCCGTCCGTCCCTGAACAGATGCAGCATCGGAATTCCGGTCAATCCCGGTTCATGAATGACGAACTGCGTCGCGGGCGCGAATGCGGCCCGCGGGCTCAGCAACCCGAGTAACCGCGCGACGCGTTCGTTGGCGCGGCCGGTGAGCGCGAGGAACCGCACCGATTCCGGCAGCCGCAGCGCCAGGATCGGAACCAGCAGCAGCGGCGCGACACCGCCGACGACAAACACCGACCGCCAGCCGAAGTGCGGAATCAATGCCGCGGCGAGCAGGCCGCCGAGCGCAGCACCCGCCGAGAACCCGCAGAACATGATCATCACCATGGTGGCGCGCCGGCGATGCGGACTGAACTCGGACGTCATCGCAATGGTGTTCGGCATTGCCCCGCCGAGACCTAATCCGGTCAGAAACCGGATCGCAAGCAGGGTGTTGACGTCCTGGACGAACGCGGTGACCAGCGCGCCGATACCGAAGGCCAGCGTCGAGAAGATGATGATGTTCTTGCGCCCGATCCGGTCCGCCAACGGTCCGAATATCAGCGCCCCGATCATCAGCCCGAACAGGCCGGCCGAAAACACCGGGCCGAGCGCGCCCTTGGTCAGGCCCCATTCTTTGGCCAGCGCAGGCGCGACAAAGCCGATGGATGTAGTATCGAAGCCGTCGAGAAACAGCACCGCCGCGCAGGCCAACAGCAGCTTGATCTGAAATCCGCCGACCGGCTGCTGGTCGATAAAGCCGGCGACATCGACAAGCGATGCGCCGGCGACATCGATTGCGCCGCTTTGTGTTTCCGAAATCGTCGTCATGGTTCCCCCCAAAATGTCATTCCGGGCTGGTGCGTAAGCACCAGACCCGGAATCTCGAGATTCCCCGATGCGCAATTGCGCATCTGAGGTTCGATGCTTCGCATCCCCCCGGAATGACTATCTCGGCATTCCAACTTCACCTCGTCCGCAATGCTTCCTTCGAATAGCCGGCGATCCGCTTGTAGCCCTCCGACAGCGCGACCAGTTCCTCGCGGCTGATGACCTCGTCGATCTGGTCGAACGGCCGGTCGTTGGTGCGTTGAAACACTTCGCGCAGGATCGCATCCGGCGGATTGGTGCGGTTGGTCAGCACGATCCGCGTGGTGGCGTCGAGCCGCTGCTTTTCATACGCCGCAAGGGCAGCGACCGGATCCTGGTTCTCGAGCAAGGCCGCGACCAGCGCGCGGGCGTCGAGGATCGCCTGTCCGGCG
Organism: Bradyrhizobium sp.; assembly: GCA_035602495.1. GTDB lineage: Bacteria > Pseudomonadota > Alphaproteobacteria > Rhizobiales > Xanthobacteraceae > Bradyrhizobium. The sequence continues at coordinate 834 of DATNMT010000429.1, read as the reverse complement.
CCGTTGGAGCCGCGCGGCACCATCGGGTGCGCGGCGTCGCCCAGCAGGGTCACCCGCCCAAAGCTCCAGCGCGGCAGCGGGTCCTGATCGACCATCGGAAATTCCAGCACGCTGTCGGCGGCGCGGATGAAGGCGGGCACGTCGAGCCAGTCGAAATGCCAGTCGGCGAACGCGCCGATGAAATCGCCGATCGCACCCGGCCGGTTCCAGTCGCGCTTGCGATAGACAGGCGTCTCGATTTCGGCGACCCAGTTGATCAGTTGCAGCCCGTCGGCGCCGGCGGGGCGGATCGGATAGATCACCATCTTGCCGTGCGACAGCCATCCCGCCCGCACCATGCTGGCACCCGACAGGATCGGCTTCCATCGTGTCACGCCGCGCCACATGTTGACGCCGGAATAACGCGGCTCGCCTTCGCCTAGGAAAAATTGCTTGCGGACCGCGGAGTTGATGCCGTCGCAGGCGATCGCCACGTGGCCGCGCAAGGTGTTTCTGCCGACGCCGCCCGGCCCGTCGGAGAACGTCACGCTGACGCCGGTCGCGTCCTGTTCGACGCCAGTGCAATGATGATTGGTGATCAACCGGTCACTTCCTGCGCGCGCGGTGAAGGCGTCGCGCAGCACCATCTGCAGATCACCGCGATGGATCGAGAATTGCGGATGCTCATAGCCCGCGGCAACGCCGAGCGGCTCCTGATAGATCAACTGGCCGAAGCGATTGAAGAAGGTCGCATCGGTGGTCGCGATCGCGACTTTGGCCAGTTCTTGCTCCAGGCCGAGTGCGGCCAATTCCTTTGTCGCGTGCGGCAGCAGGTTGATGCCGACACCCACCGCC
>DATNMT010000422.1:0-5861 GCA_035602495.1 Bradyrhizobium sp. | reverse complement strand
GCGGAAGCCATCTTGGCCAGCGGTCCACCGACCGCATCAACAGGCCGGACATATGGATGCAAGCGATCCGGTCAGACCGTCAAAAAACTCTTGTGGCACGGGGGCCGTCCACATATGGGTCCCCGCGTTCGCGGGGACGACCCGTTGAGAGGTTACGCTTCGCGTCACATCGGCGGCGTGATGCCGTCGCGGCCGACATTGACGCGGTTGGCTTCCAGCGTGCCGTCGTCTTTCTTGGCCGCGCCGAAGATGATGATCTTGGCGCCGGGCTTCAACTCGGACTTGTCGCCGGCGACGAAAGTGACGATCGGCGTATCCGGCGGCACCACGACTTTCTTTTCGCCGTCCTTGTACTTGACCAGGATGTTCTGGCCGTCGGTGCCCGCCACCGTCTCGGCGACCGTGGCGTTGGTCATGGTGCTGCCCGGGCGCTGGTCCCAGGGCCGGAAGCCTTCGGCCGCGCCGCGCTGGTTCTCGGGGAAGATGTGGACCGCGACCGCCTTCTGGGTGCCGTCGGGCTCCGGCAGCGCCGTGACGCCGATATAGGAACCCTGCTTGATTTCCGACAGCGAGGTCTTGGCGACGCCGAACACCGCGACATTGTCGGTCATGCGCACCTTCAGGTCGGTGCCCTCGCGCGTCTTGATCATCAGCGTCGGCCCGTCGACGCTCTCGATGGTGCCGCGAATGCGCACCGTCGGCGGCTGCTGCGCCCAAGCCGCCGACCCCAGCACGGATACGATCGCCAGCGAGGCCAGCGCGCGCGGCAGTAACGAAGATATTTTTGGCATAGCTTCCTCCTCCAGACCTTCCTCGATGAGATGGAGAACACCGCGCCGCAGCGGCTATTCCAGTACGACGGCGCCGTGACGTCAATGACGCAATGTTGTCACATCGGCGGCGTCAGCCCGTTGAGGCCGACGTTGATCCGGTTGGCCTCGTACGAGCCGTCCGGCAGCTTCTTGAAGAAGGCGATGATCCCGGCGCCGGGCTTCAGTTCGGACTTGTCGGCGGGAACATAGGTCACGACCGGCGTGTCCGGCGACACCACGACTTTCTTCTCGCCGTCCTTGTACTTGACCAGCAAGGTGTGACCGTCATTTCCCGCGACGCTCTCGGCCACCGTGGCATTGGTCATGGTCGAGTTCGGACGCAGATCGAACGGCCGCGATCCCTCCCCGGTGCCGCGCATGTTTTCCGGAAACACATGCACCTCGACCGCGTTGTTGCTGCCGTCCGGGCCCGGCACCGTGGTGGCGCCGATGAAGCAGCCAACCTTGATGTCCGACAGCGCGATCTTGGTGATCCCGAGCAGCCGCATGTCGCTCCCCATGTGCAGCTTGAAATCCTCGCCGGCGCGCGATTTGACCGCGAGCACGTCGCCGTCGACGGCTTCGATGGTGCCGCGAACCCGCGGCGGCGTCGGCGGCTGCTGGGCAATCGCGCAGAGCGACGAGGCGGCGACCGCCGCCATGATTACGAGCGGGCGAATGATGGTTGAACGACGAACGGGCATGAATGGCTCTCCGGCTGGCACTTGACGACTAGATACAATGGACCCCGGGGCATCTCCCGTATTCCGGCGCTCAATCCTTCGTGAGGTCGGCCTCGACCAGCGCGCGAAGCTCCGGCGTGACCGCGGGCCGCCTCCCGAACCACAATTCGAACCCGCGCACCGCCTGGTGCAGCAGCATTCCCAGGCCGTCAGCGGTCCGCAATCCCCGCGCCCGCGCTGCCTTGAGCAGCGGCGTCTCGAGCGGCACATAGACGAGATCGGCGACCACGGCCCGCGGCGGCAGCCGGCCGATTTCGAGTGCGAGCGCGGGCTGGCCATGCATGCCGAGCGACGTCGTGTTCACCAGCAAATTCGCGCGCGGCAGCAGGTCGCCGACCGCCTCCCATGCGACGGGATGAACATTGGCGCCGAACTTTTCCGCCAGTGCGCGCGCCCGCTCGACGGTGCGGTTCGCCAGATGCACGTGCCGGATGCCGCGCTCGATCAATCCGAACACCACTGCGCGCGACGCGCCGCCGGCGCCCAGCACCAGGGCATCCGACGCGGCGTCCCAGCCCGGTGCGCAGGCGTCAAGATTGCCGACAAAGCCCTCGACGTCGGTATTGGTGGAGCGCAGCTCGCCGGCCTCGTACCACAGCGTGTTCGCAGCGCCGACGGCTCGCGCGCGCGCATCCGGCTTGGTCAGCGCCAGCGCGTGCTCCTTGTGCGGGAGGGTGACGTTGGCGCCGACAAAGCCGCGCCGCGACAAATGCAGCACGAATTCGGCGAAGTTTTCCGGCGGCACCGCCTCGATGCTGTAGCCGCCCTCGATGCCGAGCTTGCGCAGCCAATAATGATGGATCAGCGGCGAGCGCGAATGCGCCGCCGGCCATCCGATCAGGCATGCGGCGCGGATTTTGGTTGCGGCGGTCATTGCGGTCCCGTTGCGGCGCACGCTAAGCGGCGCGCCGTCGTTGCTCAAATCGGACAAGCCGTGCTTTAAGTCAATGCTAGAGCCTTTCCGTTTCGTAGAATCGAAGCCGAAAAAGACCCTGGAATTTAGTTTGTCCCTCGGCAAGGCTAGCGCCCATTCGCGTCGAGTTGCAGCTCATGAAGGAGACGTAAAGGCCACCGAGATGCAGGAGCCGATCGCATCATGCCATCGAACCAGTATGTTGCCGGCTAACCTGTCGCAAGACCTTCCACGGGGGCGGCAGCCTGCTCCTGCAGTCCCTTGGCGTCAGCAATGGCTCGATCGATGGTTTCACGGAATCTGGCGCGCGGAGGCCTCACCCCATGAGTCAGGAGCGCGCGGCGCATCGTCGGCGACGCGCCCGTGATGTAGAGCCGGATCCCCTGCCGCTTGGCCTTGGCCGCAACCTGGCCCATCGCATTGGCCGCAGTGGAATCGAGGAATGGCACCGCCGAAAGATCGACCACGAACGCCTTGCGTCGATCAGCGACGCTGTCGAGCACGGTTCCCACAGCCGAGGCCGCGCCGAAGAAGAAAGCGCCGGTGATGCGATACACCAGCACGTCCGGATCGGACGCAAGACGGGAATTGTAGGGCACACGATCGCCGTTGCTGAAATCGGCCTTGTCGTCGATCACCAGCGGCGTGTCGTCCTCGACGCCGGTCATCTGCGCCATACGGTTAATGAACAAGACCGCGCCAAGCGCGAAGCCGACCAGGATGCCCTCGGTGAGATCGCGAAAGACGGTGAGCAGGAAGGTGGCGAGCAGTACGGTGGCGTCGCCCCGAGAGGAGCGGATCAGGGTCGCAAATGCCCGCTTCTCCGCCATGTTCCAGGCCACCACCGCCAGCACCGAAGCCAATGCCGCGAGCGGAATATAGCTCGCCAGCGGCGCCGCGATCAGCATGAACAACAACAAGAACACCGAATGCAGCATTCCGGAGATTGGGCCACGCGCTCCCGCGCGGACATTGGTCGCGGTCCGTGCGATGGTGCCGGTGACGCAGATACCGCCGAACAAGGCCGATCCGATATTCGCAAACCCCTGCGCCACCAGTTCACAATTCGAGCGATGCCTGCGCCCGGTCATGCCGTCGGCGACCACGGCCGACAGCAAGGACTCGATGGCGCCAAGCAATGCGAACGCGATCGCGTCGGGCAGCACCGCCATCACTTTTGCCACCGAGAATGGTGGCAACGCCGGCCAAGGTAATTCGCGGGGAATGCCTCCGAAGCGAGTGCCGATGGTTTCCACCGGCAGCGACAGCGCCCAGGTACCGAGCGCGGCGACAGCGACCGCAATCAGGATGCCTGGCCATTGCGGCCTCAGCTTGCGCAATACGACGATGAGAGCGATGCTGACCGCTGCCACGGCGGTTGCCGAAATGTTGGCGGTGTGCATCGAGCGCGCCAACGCCTCGAGTTTCGGAATAAATTCGCCAGGCTCCTTCGCGGCCAGCGTAATGCCGAACAAGTCCCTGAGCTGGCTCGCGAAGATGATGACGGCGATTCCCGAGGTGAATCCCACCGTCACCGGATAGGGGATGAACTTGATGTAGGTGCCGAGCCGCAGAAGTCCCGCGGCAACCAGAAACACACCGGCCATCGAAGTGGCGAGAATCACGCCTTCAACGCCGTGACGTTCGGCGGTCAGCGCCACCAGCACGATGAACGCGCCGGCGGGGCCGCCGATCTGAAAGCGGCTACCGCCCAGCAGCGACACGATGAAGCCGCCAATAACCGCGGTATAAAGTCCTCGATCGGTCGTCACGCCCGACGCGATCGCGATTGCCATCGACAGCGGCAGCGCGACGATCGCAACCGTCAGCCCGGAGATCAGATCGGCGCGCAGGTCGGCAACGCCGTACCCCTCGCGCAGAACAGTGATCAGCTTCGGCGCGTACAATTCGGCGAAAGACGGCTGATCAGTTCGATGCGCTCGCTTGCTTGCGGTGTTCATTCCCCCGCTCTGCTCCCCGCATCAAATCGCCGGATCGCTATCGCGATACTATCAGGTGCTTCGCCGGGCCCGGTGCGGCGGACCCGGCTCCTTCAACCGCACCCCGCGTCCGCCGTCGTCACTCCGGGCGTGTTCGCCGATCAGTTCGACGCCAGCACGGCTTAGCGCATCGACCACCCTGGTCAGGGACTCGACGACGCCGCGGACGGTGCCGACGCTCGCTTCCATCCGCTGGATCGTTGGCAGCGAGACCCCGGCCAGTTCGGCCAACGTTCTCTGATCGATACCCAACAGCGCCCGCGCCGCTCGCATTTGGAACGACGTGATCATCCAACCATTCCATATGCAAAACAGGATAAATGATACTTCATCTCGTTACAATGATGTAAAAAACATCATCTAGCAAGCCGAACTTGGCAAATCGGGCAAGCCGCCCTTTACGTCAATGCTATCGATGGACCGTCACCGCAACGATCGCGCTCAGCGCCAGTGCCGCGCCCGCGGCAAACCAGATCGCTGCCAGATTGATCCAGTGATAGCCGAGCGCGCCGCACACCGAGCCCATCACCAGCGCGGCCCACAGCAGGAGGTTGGGCGCCCAGTCCCAGCGCGCGCCGCCGGTCAGGGCGTTGGCGAGAAGCTGGCCGACCTTGACCAGCGCACCGGTGACGTAAGTCAGGCCGAGACCGCCGCCGCCCTGGATCTGGAACACCGCGTTCTCCAGCCCCATCGCCAGCACGATCGCGGCGACCGCGGTATTCGACCGGTCGAGTGCGTAAGCGAGTGCCCCGGCGGCGAGCAGCGCCGCCTCCGCCAGCAGCACCCAGGGCTGGCGATTGACGCCACGGCCAAGCACGATCAGGCTGCCGGCGGCAGCTCCCGTCACGAACAGTGCGATCAGGCCGAGCGACTCGGCCGCGCTCGACCACTGGCCTTCGGCCAGGCTGACGCCCATCCGCGTCGAGTTGCCGCTCATGAAGGACACGAACAGGCCGCCAAGATGCAGGAAGCCGATGGCATCGACATAGCCGGCCAGCGCGGAGAGCGCGCAAGCCAACAGGATATTGCGGCGTGAATCGAGCATCGTCCCGCGCACCATCGCCGTGACGTGCGACAGTGTTCACGAAAGGGGCCCGGTTGGGAAGCGCTCGTCATTCCGGGATGGTCCCAACGGGTCGGCGCTTATGCGCCGCCCGATGACAGGCTCCGGACCAGACCTCAGATGCGCAATTGCGCATCGGGGAATCTCGAGATTCCGGGTTCGCGCTGCGCGCGCCCCGGAATGACAAGAGTTATCACGCCGCGACGCGGTGCGCGGCGATGATCTGGTCGGCGGCGCGGCCCGAGACTTCGGCCATGCGGTCGAACTGCCGGGTAAAGCTGCCGGCGCCGGCGGTGGCCGACCGCAACTCCACGATCAGTTCTCCGATTT
>DATNMT010000420.1:0-3466 GCA_035602495.1 Bradyrhizobium sp. | reverse complement strand
GTTCTGATCCCGATGGCGTTCACGCTGGTGCTGACAAAACTGCCGAAACCGCAGCAGCCGATCGGGCTCGCGATCTTCGCGCTGTCCGTCACCTTTGCCCCCGCGATCGGCCCGACCATCGGCGGCTATCTCACCGAGAATTACGGCTGGCAGACCATTTTCTTCGTCAACGTGCTGCCGACCATCGTAATGGTGATTGCGCTCTCGCTCACGCTGGAGCGGCAACCGATGCAGCTCAAACTCCTTAAGGAAGGCGACTGGGCCGGCATCTTCACCATGGCCGTCGGACTGTCCGCCCTGCAGACCGTGCTCGAGGAAGGCAACAAGGACGACTGGTTCGCCTCGCCCTTCATCCTGCGCCTGGCGCTACTTGCGCTCGTGAGCCTGTCGCTTTTCATCTGGATCGAACTGACCATCGAAAAGCCGCTGATCCGGCTGCGCCTGCTGGCGCGACGCAATTTCGGCTTCGGCACGATCGCCGTGACCTTGCTCGGCTTCGCGCTGTTCGGATCGGTCTACATCCTGCCGGCCTATCTCGGCCAGGCGCAGGGCTACAATTCCGAGCAGATCGGCGCGGTGCTGGCCTGGACCGGCCTGCCGCAGCTGCTGCTGATTCCGCTGGTGCCGAAACTGATGCAGCGCTTCGATACGCGCTATATCGCCATCACCGGACTGATGATCTTCGCCTATAGCAGCTTCATGAACACCGCGATGTCGCCCGATTATTCCGGCGACCAGCTCTGGATCCCGAACATCGTGCGCGCCATCGGCCAGGCCATGGTGCTGACGCCGCTGACCTCGGTGACCACAGGCGAGACCGCCCCGCAAGATGCGGCGGCAGCATCGGGCATCAGCAACATGCTGCGCAACCTCGGCGGCGCGATCGGCACCGCGGTGCTGGCCACCGTGATCACCAAGCGCGAGCAGTTCCACTCCAACATCATCGGCCAGTCAGTCACGCTGGGCCGTGAGGAAGTGCGCGACCGGATCGCGCAGTCCACCAGCTACTTCATGAACCACGGCGTGCCCGACCCGGCCTCAGCCCGTCAGCAGGCGATCATCGCGCTCGGCAAGGCGGTGAAGCATCAGGCACTGGTGATGGGTTTCAGCGACACGTTTGCGGTGATCGGCGTCGTGCTGGTGCTGGCCGCGATCGCGGTGCTCTTTACCCGCAAGGTGAAGGGGAGCGGCGCCGGGGCGCACTAGACTACTGTCTCTTCGTCATGGCCGGCCTTGTCCCGGCCATCCACGTCCTTCTAACGAATGGCGAGCTAAGTCGTGGATGCCCGAGACAAGCCCGGGCATGACGAATTTTGCTACGTCCCGGGTCAGGCTAATCCGTCACCACAGCGTTTGCCGCGCCCGTTCCGGCCATTCGCGGTCGTAAGGATCGCCGCCGACGCGGTTCTCGCTCATCTCGGCGAGGATCTGGCCCGGCGTCGGCGGGGTTTTGGGGTCGACCCGCTTGTCCGGATTCCACAGGTCCGACCGCACGATGGCGCGGGCGCACTGGAAATAGATCTCATGCACGGTCATGACGATCACCGTACGCGGCGCCTTGCCGTCCATCCTGAACGACGCCAGCAATTGCGGATCGGCCGACACCTGCGCGCGGCCGTTGACGCGCAGCGTCGAGCCGGAGCCCGGGATCATGAACAGCAGCGCCACGCGAGGATCGCGCACGATGTTGCGCAGCGAATCGACGCGGTTGTTGCCGCGGCGATCCGGCATCATCAGCGTCGTTTCGTCGTGAATCCGCACGAAGCCGGGCCGATCGCCGCGCGGCGAGCAATCCAGCCCTTCCGGCCCGCAGGTCGCCAGCACCGCAAACGGCGACTTGTCGATCAGCACGCGGTAAGGCGGCGTGATCCGGTCGGCGACCTTGACGGTTGAAGCCTCGTTCGGCAGGCCGTAGATCGCCTCGAGTTGCTCGATCGTGACGATGACAGACATTTGACTTCCCCGCTCACGCGTCCCAGCGATCGCCCTTGATGATCCGGACAAGCTGACGCGCGTGATACTCAGCACTGCCGGTATTGACAATGGTGACGTCAGGCGCGGCCTCGTCCACCGTGCGCTGCAGCCGGTGTTCAATCGTTCCATCGCTGCCGCGGCCCCGCATCGCCAAACGTTCCGCGAGAACGTTGGGCGGCGCCGTGATCGAGACCACCAGGACGCTGCCATAGACCCGACGCATCGCAGCGACGACAGTGCGCGAAACGTTGGCGACCACGATATGCCCGGCGCGAATATCGTCGTCGATGGCGCGAGGCAGCGCATAGCAATGACCGTGGGCCTCCCAATGCACAGCGTATTCGTCACGCGCCAGCGCCTCCTTGAAGGTACCGACGCTCACCTCCTCATTATCCTCGGACGCCGAAGCTTCACGCGTGATCACGCGGCGTGGAAATACAATGTTGCGATCATCGGCGCAGGCCGCTTTTGCAAGCGCAATCAGCGTATCCTTGCCGGCGCCGCTTGGACCGACCACCAGGACGAGCCGTCCCGGCCCGATCGCGGCCGGCCTGGAAGCCGATATGGCGGGGGTTTCGCTCACGCCACGCGGCGTCCTTCGCGCCAGACGCTGCGCACCACGGGACAGTCGCGCGCGACGTGCACCCGGATCAGGTCGGCGCGCTTGCCGACCGAAATCTCGCCGCGGTCATGGAGCCCGACCGCTTCGGCCGGCGTCCGGGTGACGGTGCGGACCGCGGAGGCCAGATCGATCGCCGGAACACGTTGCGGCAGTTGCAGCGCCGCCATCAACAGGCTCGATGGAATGTAGTCGGACGACAGGATGTCCAACAGCCCCTCGCGGGCAAGATCGACGGCGGCGATGTTGCCGGAGTGTGAACCGCCGCGCACCACGTTTGGCGCGCCCATCAGGATGCCGATGCCGGCCTGGTGCAAGCCGCGCGCGGCCTCGATCGTGGTCGGAAACTCCGCCACCGCGACTTTGTCGCGGACGGCGTCGGCGACGTTTTCCTCGGTGGTGTCGTCATGGCTGGCGAGCGGGATTTCATATTGCTGCGCCAGCGCCACGATCGCGCGCATGTTGGTCGCGGCATAGGCCTTCTGATAGGCAAACCGCCGCTCGAACAGGATGTCGAGTTCGGCGTCGGTCATGCCGGGACCCTTGCCGCGATAATAGTCGCGCAGCTTGACCTCGTCGCGAAACTGGCGTTGCCCCGGGGTGTGATCCATCAGCGACATCAGCCGCACGTCGGGCCGGCCGATCAATTCCTTGGCCTCCTCCACCACGCTCGGCATCGGAATCTCGCAGCGCAGATGCAGGAAGTGATCGGATCGCAGCAGGTCGGCGTCGCGCGCCGCCGAAATCGCCTCGGCCAGCACGCCGGCCCGGCCGTCGACCTCCTCGGCGCCGTCCTCGCGCCAGACCCTTAAAGAGTCCAGCACCGTGGTGATGCCCGAGGTCGCCAATTGCCCGTCATAGGAAACCACCGCG
>DATNMT010000418.1:0-3855 GCA_035602495.1 Bradyrhizobium sp. | reverse complement strand
ATGATTGGAATTCGATCGGCGATCTCCATCAGGGCCCGCGGTCAATGACCGCTTCTCGAGGCCGTATACATGACCGCTCCCCGATCCGTTTGCCGAAACACCAAAAAGTCCTTGCCGAGAGGGGGCCGTCCATACATGACGGTAGTTGACGGGCGCGCCAAGCGCCTAGTTGAAGCTGAGCAGCTTGAACAGCGGCGTCAGGTAGCTGAGCTCCTGGCCGGAGGTTGCCGTAGTGCGGCTGATGAAGTCGAAGATCTTGCCGTCCTGCAGCCCGTAATTGGCGAGCCGCTTGACCTGGCGGTTGCGGTCGAAATAGATCGCGATCACCCGCTGGTCGACCACCTTCTGGTTCATGAACGCGACCGGGCGCTCGGCGCGTTGCGAGATGTAGTAAAATACTTCGCCGTTGAGGGTCGCGACCGTCGACGGCGTTCCCATCACGATCAGCACCTGATCCTGGCTCGCCCCGATCGGGATCTGTTCCAGCGCCCCGGGGGGCAGGATATAGCCCTTCTGGAACTGCTCGCCGGTGCAGCCGGCAAGCGCCGCGCAGACCAGCGCGATGGCGGCCACCGCGCCCAAGCCGCGCGGAGTACGCCGGCGTGAGCTTCTCTGGAGGGTCTTGGTCATTCCGGAACTGATCCCGTCCCCTTGCATCGCGCGAGGCGTTGACGTACCGGGCAGCACGCTTCATTGCAACACATGCGGGCCCCAAGGGCGCGCCTGCGGAACCCACAATGCTTTGGCCGTTCAATCACTTCTGGAAACCCCACGCGCCCCTGCGCGGCACCATTGAAGCCATCTATGGCATGATCGTGACGCAAGCGCGAGAACCGTTGTTTTATCGGGACTTGGGCGTGCCGGATACGGTTAATGGCCGTTTTGACCTGTTGTTGCTGCATTTGTGGATGGTGTTGCGGCGGCTGAAAGCGACCCAAGGCGGCGCCGGCCTGTGCCAGGGCCTGTTCGATCGCTTTTGCGAGGATATGGACGCCAATCTGCGCGAAATGGGGGTCGGCGATCTCGCCGTCCCCAAGCGCATGCAGGCCTTCGGGGAGGCGTTCTATGGCCGGACCGCCGCCTATGACCTGGCGCTTGCCGAAGGCCGCGAGCCGCTGGCGCAGGCGCTGTGCAAGAATGTCCTCAATGGCGAGCAAATGGAGAATGCGCGGCGGCTTGCCTATTATACGGAGGTGGCCATCAAGGCTCTCGAGGGACTGAACGATGCAAAGCTTGCGAGCGGGTCGTGGCGGTTTCCCTCGCCCGCGCGGGTAGGCATACAACAATGAGCAGACCGAGCGGCATGACCGACAAGTCCGATCCCTGGCGCGTTCCTCTCGTCGTGGCGCAGATTCCCGAAGCAGGCCTGCATCGCGACATCGAAGCCGACCAGCGCACGCGGCAGGCCATGGCTGAAATCGCGGGCTTGCGCGAGATCCTCTCGGCGAATGCGTCGCTGGATGTCACGCCGAAGGGCGGCGGCCGCTTCCACGTCGCCGGCCGCGTCCGGGCGCGGGTTGGACAGACCTGCGTGGTGACGCTCGACCCGATCGAAAATGACGTTGACGAAGAGGTCGACCTGATCTTCGCGCCTTCGGAGCAAATCCCGGTTCTCGCCGATCTCGTCGATGAGGCCGCCGAGAGCGACGTTGAAATTCCGGACCCACCTGAACCGATCGAAAACGGCATCATCGATCTCGGCCGGCTTGCGACCGACGCTTTATTCCTGGGGCTCGATCCCTATCCGCGCCGCAGCGACGCGGTTTTCGAGCCGCCGGTGGAAGCCCACGACCCCGAGGCCCATCCGTTCGCCGCGCTGAAGGCGCTCAAGCTCGACGCCAAACCGACCGGCGCGAAGAAGCCCAAAAATCGGTGAGCTTCCGCGCGCGGTCGGCGGCGTTGGGCGCGTATTGCTACGGATGAAGATGCAGGCTTAGGTTGGTGTTTCCGCCTAATACATTGAATTATAATGACTTGTTGAAAGGCTCCGATTCCGCGCTGCAGCGGCTTGACGTGCAAAAGGCAGCGGTCAAGAGGTTGTGTCGGGGCGGGGACACGCTATTGTCGCGGCCCGGCCGGGGTGCTGCGTAGCACCCCGCCGATCGCCGACATCGATGGCGATTCCCAGTCCGCGGCCGAAAGCGCTTCAAGACCGCACAAGATCAGGTTTCCGGGACGTTCATGCCTCAAAAGGTTCGAATCGCGCTTGACGCCATGGGTGGCGATGTCGGCGCATCGGTCGTCATTCCCGGCGCCGCCATATCGCTGACCCGACATCCCGACACCGAATTCCTGCTGTTCGGCGATTCCGCGCAGATCGGGCCGGAGCTCGCCAAACATCCTTCGATGAAAGCGGCCTCCCGCGTCATTCACACCGACGTCGCCGTCAGCATGCACGACAAGCCAAGCCAGGCGCTGCGCCGCGGCCGCAAGACCTCGTCGATGTGGCTTGCCATCGACGCCGTCAAGAAGGGCGAGGCCGATGTCGCGGTATCCGCCGGCAACACCGGGGCGCTGATGGCGATGGGCCGGTTCTGCCTGCGCATGCTGCCCGGAATCGAGCGTCCTGCCATTGCGGCGATCTGGCCGACCGCGCGCGGCGACTCGGTGATCCTCGATGTCGGCGCCACCATCGGCGGCGATGCCCAGCACCTCAAGACGCTAGCGCTGATGGGCAGCGCAATGGCCAGCGTGCTGTTCGACCTGGAGCGCCCCACGGTGGGTCTGCTCAACATCGGTGTCGAGGAAATGAAGGGCCGTGAGGAAATTCGCGAGGCCGCCGAGTTGCTGCGCAATCTGGACCTGCCGCAGCTGAACTTCATCGGTTTCGTCGAGGGCGGCGGCATCGGCAAGGGCGCCGCAGACGTCATCGTCACCGAGGGGTTCAGCGGCAACATCTCCATCAAGGTCGCCGAGGGCACGGCGCGGCAGATGACCGAATTCCTCCGCGCGGCGATGTCGCGAACCTGGCGCTCAAAGATCGGCTACCTGTTCGCCCAAAATGCCTTCAAGGCGCTTAAGGACAAGCTGGATCCCAACAAGTCCAATGGCGGGGTTTTCCTGGGGCTGAACGGCATCGTGGTCAAAAGCCACGGCGACGCAACCCCCGACGGCTTTGCCTATGCCATCGATGTTGGCCATGACATGGCCAGCTACGATCTCCTGAACAAGATCAATCAAATGCTCAATCGAGACGGCAGCGCGCTGGCGTCAGTGCCGACCGCGCAGGAGGCTGTCTCGTGACTGCAACACGTTCGGTGGTGCTCGGCTGCGGCTCCTATCTGCCGCGGCAGATCCTGACCAATGCCGAACTGGCGGCGCGGATCGATACCTCCGACGAATGGATCGTCCAGCGCACCGGTATCCGGCAGCGCCACATCGCCGCGGAGGGCGAGTTCACCTCGCACTTGGCCGTGCATGCGGCCCGCGAGGCGTTGGCCCATGCAGGGGTCGACGCACAGTCGATCGACCTGATCGTGCTGGCGACTTCGACGCCGGACAACACCTTTCCCGCAACCGCCGTGGCCGTGCAGAATGAGCTCGGCATCCACCATGGCGCGGCCTTCGACCTGCAGGCGGTATGTTCGGGCTTCATCTTCGCGCTTGCCACCGCCGACAACTACCTGCGGACCGGCGCGTTCAAACGCGCGCTGGTGATCGGGGCCGAGACGTTTTCGCGGATTCTCGACTGGAGCGACCGCGGCACCTGTGTACTGTTCGGCGACGGCGCCGGCGCGGTCGTGCTCGAGGCGCAACAGCAGCCCGGCACATCCTCCGACCGCGGCATCCTGACCACGCATCTGCGCTCGGACGGCCGGCACAAGTCGAAATTATATGTGGATGGCGGTCCGTCCT
>DATNMT010000393.1:0-7231 GCA_035602495.1 Bradyrhizobium sp. | reverse complement strand
CAATCGGCTGGTGTTTGCTAGCCTGCGTGATTTCATGGGGTCGAAGTGACCGCGGCACCCCTGTTCAAGAAGATCGCGCTGATCGGTTTCGGACTGATCGGCGGCTCGATCGCGCGCGCCGCGCGCGAACAGGGGCTGGCGGGCGAGATCGTCACCACCGCGCGCTCGGCCAAGACCCGCGCGCGGGTGCTCGAACTCGGCATTGTCGACCGCGTGATGGAGTCCAACGCGGAGGCGGTAGCCGGCGCCGATCTCGTGATCCTGTGCATCCCGGTCGGCGCCTGCGGTCCGGTGGCGCAGGAGATCGCCGGGCACCTGAAACCGGACGCGATCGTTTCCGACGTCGGCTCGGTCAAGGGCGCGGTGGTCAGGGACATGGCGCCGTATCTGCCGACAAGCGTCCATTTCGTGCCGGCGCATCCGGTGGCCGGCACCGAACATTCCGGCCCCGATTCCGGTTTTGCCGAGCTCTTCATCAACCGCTGGTGCATCCTGACCCCGCCCGAAGGCACCGATCCGGACGCGGTGGAGAAGTTGCGCGCGTTCTGGGCGGCGCTCGGCGCCCGGGTCGAGATCATGACGCCCGACCATCACGATCTCGTGCTCGCGATCACCAGCCATCTGCCGCATCTGATCGCCTACACCATCGTCGGCACCGCGGACGAGCTTGCACAAGTCACTTCCTCCGAAGTGATAAAATTCTCCGCCGGCGGCTTTCGCGACTTCACCCGCATCGCCGCCTCCGACCCGATCATGTGGCGCGACGTGTTCCTCGCCAACAAGGAGGCGGTGCTGGAGATGCTCGGCACCTTCAACGAGGATCTTTCCAAACTCACCCGCGCGATCCGCCGCGGCGACGGCGAGGCACTGTTCGAACATTTTAGCCGCACCCGCGCGATCCGCCGCGGCATCGTCGAGATCGGCCAGGACTCCGCCGCCCCCGACTTCGGCCGCCCGCATGCGCAGCTGGGGAAGAAGCCGGAGTGACATTCGCCTCTGCTCCCCTCCTCCCGCGCAGCGGTGGGGAGGGGTCGGGGGTGGGGGGTGCCTCAGCAAACTCGCTGCCAGGAGAGCAAACCGATAGACCCCCACCCCCGACCCCTCCCCGCCACGCGCGAGGGCGCGTGGAGGGAGGGGAGATCATCGTGCGGGGGGATGGCGACTGCCCGGCCATTTCCAGCAGGCGACGGTGCCAGAACGGGTGATCCTTCGTCAGGTGTGTGCATGCTTCCTCCGACAGCGAGACTTGAAATCGGGCCCGATATTCTCGGAGGCGCGATGATTTCGCATCACGTTTTGCTCACACGCAGTTGTTGGAATTTTCCTGGGATCGCTGAGCGGGTGACACGCCATTCGCGACGACGAATGATGTGCGCCGCGAGACGCACCAACGCAAAAAACCGGGCTCAGCCGGGGCATGGGCTGAGCCCAGTCAGTTGGAGGCAACACACCAGGGGAACGGAGAGAGAAAGCGAGTCGTTGTTTAAGGTGATGCCCGAAGTTCAAATTCCGATCGCGGGCACCTCAATAGGCTTTGATGGGATGGGACCGCCTGGCGGGATGCGCATGCGACCTGCTCGCACCGCGGAGCCGCGCCATGCTGTCGCCGTTGCGAGCGGCCGACGACGCCATGGCTTCGGAAGGCCACTTCGATCCGATGCCGAGATCGCCGTTCGGATAGAAGAACGCGAAGTTGCCGGGCTCCTGGATAACGGGTTGCGCGAAAGCCGGCGTCGCGATCGCCGCCGACAAGATCACGGCAGCGGCCAAAAACCTGAACCTGGTCATTTTTCTCCTCCTGCATTGCGACCCACGCATCGCGCGGGCCGTCAGAGAGCAAGAGTCCGATTCGCGGCCCGGCATTCCCGAACGCCGATCACGGTTTAGCGATGGGGATTTTGCGGGAGGGGCGCTTGCGCCGCTGGCTAAGAAATCTCAGGTGTCATTGCCGGACTTGATCCGGCAATCCATCTTCTTACGAAGCGCGATGGATACGCGGGTCAAGCCCGCGTATGACTACCTTTGCTGAAGGCATCAAAACAGCGGCGGCACTTGCCCGACTTTCAGCGAGCCCAAAAACACCGCGCCGTCGGTAAAGCGCAGCGGAAAGGCGCGTGCCTTCCTGCCCTCCAGCACGGCTTCCTTGCCGAGCGCGTTGATGCCGGCGGCGACGCCGACATTGGCGTTCTGCTTCACCGCTTTGCCGAGGCCCGGAATCGCCTTGTCGAGCGCGCCGAACAGGTTGTTGAGATCCTGCGTCTTCACGCCCGGCGCGACCCGATCGAGCGTTGCCTGCGGCACGCCGTCTTCCAGCATCTTCTCGATGCCGAGCGCCGGGATCACTTTCTCGATGCCGGCCACCGTCATCTGCAACTCGCCGTCGAGACGGCCATCGGGGTTAAGGCCGAGCGTGCCGGCTGCGACCGCGATCAGATCGCCCTGCTGGATGCGCGACTGCACGATCTCGGCATGGCCGCCGGCGGCGGCAATCTCGCGAAACCGCTCCGGCCAGGGTTTTGGCGAAAAATCCTTCAGGCCGCTCACGAGCGTCCGCACGTCGGCATCGAACGGCTGCGCCAATAGCGGATGCACGTCCTGCACGCTGCCGCCTTCGATCTTCAACACCGTCTCGATCACGGGACGACCGGCGTCAGAGTTTTCGACGAGACGGCCGTGCAGCTCGATATGTTTGGCCAAAGCCAGCGGCGTCAGCACCGACCCGTTGACGCGATCGATTTGCGGATCGTCGAACACGATGGAGGCGCGCTGCGGGATGGCCGGCAATCCCACCACGCTGGAGCGGGCGGTACGCCAGTTGACCGACATCGAAGGTGACCCGCGCGAATCGGAGATCGTTGCCGGGCTTGCGAATTCGGCTATCAGCAATTTGGGATCGTAGACCTGCGCCACCACTAGGATCTCGCCAAGCTTCGCGGTGACCGGCGCCTGCGTCGCATCCTGCCCCGCGGTCTGCGAAACCAATGACACGCTGGCGCCGTCGCAGCGAACTTCGAGGCGGAACGGGAAGCCCGCGACCGAACGCCTGGCGCAGTCATAGACCCGCCCCGATTTCGCCTCCTGGGCACGCCAGGCGTCGGCTTTCACGTCGACCTCGGAAGCCGCATAGAACCAGAATGCGCTCCACGCCACGGCGGCGATCAGGACCAGGACGGGCATGAAGAAAAGGCGCCAAAGGGGACGCCGGCGCGGCGCGAGGGTCAGTTCGGACATGCGGCGACCTTTGGCCAATGATTTTGTCAATTAAGCGATGCGGTCGCACACAATCAAGTCAACGGCTGCAGGTTAACGGCCCCAGGTTAACGGATGTCCCCAGGCGCAGGATTCCGCTTCGCCCGCACTGCTTCTTCTGATAGCCGTGCGCGAATGCCCGCGATAGTCCTGCCCGAAGCCGAATCGACCAAAGCCGACCTCTGGGTGTTCGGCTATGGCTCGCTGATGTGGCGGCCCGGCTTCGACTTCATCGAGCAGGTTCCGGCGCGATTGATCGGCGAGCACCGCGCGCTCTGCGTCTATTCGTTCGACCATCGCGGCACGCCGGAAAATCCCGGCCTCGTGCTCGGGCTCGACCGCGGCGGCGCCTGCCGCGGCATCGCCTTCCGCGTCGCCACCCGCCTGCGCAGTGCTACGATCGACTATCTGCGCGGCCGCGAGCAAACCACCCATGTCTATCGCGAGGTGATGCGCTCGGTCTGGCTCGACAACGAAGCGAGGCAACGGGTCAGCGCGCTGGCCTATGTGGTCGACCGCGGCCACGTGCAATATGCCGGACGGCTGTCATTGGCCGAACAGCTCCGCTTCGTGCTACAGGGCCACGGCCGTTCCGGCAACAACCGCGACTACGTGCTGTCCACCGTGAAGTCGATCGAGGCGCAGGGATTTCGCGACGAACAATTGCATCGGCTCGCACTGATGCTGCACGACGAGCGGCCGCTGCATCGGTGACAGACTCATCTTTCTTCGCCCTTCTCCCCTTGTGGCAGAAGGTGTCCGCGATGCGAAGCATCGTGGACGGATGAGGGGTCTGCCTCCGCGGGTAGAGACCCCTCATCCGTCGCGGACTGCGTCCGCGCCACCTTCTCCCACAACGGGAGAAGGGAAGTGAGCCGCGGGCCCGGCTTCAAATCACACAAGCTCCAGCCGGAGCTGCCGGCCGACGGCATGTGCAGCGCGCGTGAGGGTGGCAAGCGTAACGGACTGGTTTTCCGGATCGAGAAGCCGGTCGAGTTGCGCGCGGCTTGTCTTCATGCGCTTGGCCAGTTCCGTCTTGGAAAGGCCCTCGTCCGCCATGAGCGCGTCGAGCTGGCGCGCGATCACCCGCTTGATGGCGCGCGGGGTCACTTCGGCGTAGATGCCGTCTTCTTTCAGAAAATCGTCAAATGACGATCCGATGCGGCCTTTCTTTTTCATGTGATCTCCTTCTTCCGCCTTATCGCCAACTCCAGATCGGTAGCCGGCAACAGAATAGTTGGATTACACCTCGGTCTTCGCCGGCACGCCGCCGAACAGTTGCGCCTGCTCGACCCGCGCGGCCTCGACCAGTTGCCTGGTGGCGTCCTCGATCACGGTGGAGACGCGGGCGATGAACTCGCGGCGCGACAGGCCGGGCGGCAGCGGATCGAGAAATTCGACCACCAGCGTTCCCGGATAGCGCATGAAGGTCCGGCGCGGCCAGAACAGCCCGGAATTGAGCGCGACCGGCAGGCAGGGCACGCCGCAATCGACATAGATCTGGGCGATGCCGGTCTTGTACTGCGGCGGCGCATCGACGGGCGTGCGCGTGCCCTCGGGGAAAATGATCAACTGGCGGCCGTGCCGCACCGCCTCGCCGGCGCGGCGCGCCATTTGCAGCAACGAGCGGCCGCCGGCGGAGCGATCGATCCCGATCATGTTCGATTTCTTCAGGTACCAGCCGAACAGCGGAATCCACATCAGCTCGCGCTTGACGATGAACAGCGGCTGCTCGAAGAATTGCAGCAGCGCGAAGGTTTCCCACATCGACTGGTGTTTCGACGCGACGATCAGCGGCCCCTTCGGAATCTTCGGGAGTCCGCGATATTCGACTTTGGTGTTGCAGATCACGCGCAACAGCCAGATGCTGCTGCGCGCCCAGTTGCGGGCGATGTTCAGGATGGCCCAGCGCGGCATCAGAAAAGTCGGAATCGCGACGATCAGCCAGAACACCAGCAGCGCATAGAACAGCACGTTGTAGACCAGCGAACGCAGGAAGATCGCAACCATCGAAGATCCAAATCAGTTGGCTTGCGCCGTCGCCGGTCGGCCAGGCAGCGATCCGGTCGGCTGGTCGGCCGCCTCGGGCATGAGGTCGAGGCCGGCATCCGCCAGGCGCACCCGCACCTCGGCGGCGACGTATTTGACGTATTCCGATAGCAGGAGCCGCAGCGTCGCGCCACTCGTCCACCACGGCTCATCGCGCCATTTCTCGCCGACCACCGCGAACGGGATCAGCCGGATGTCGGGCATCGCGTGCGACAATTCGACGATGGCGCGCGGCATGTGGTAGTTCGACGTCACCACGATCAGCGACTTGAAGCCGCGCTCGCGCGCCCAGCGCCGCGTCTCCGCCGCATTGCTGCGGGTGTTGACCGCCGAGCGGTCGAGATCGACGCAGCAGCTGAGCAGCGACTGGTTGTCGGTCAGCGAACGGGAAATATCGCTGGCCGCGTTGGTCGGATGCACGCCGGAGATCAGAAGCCGCTTGCCATAGCCGCCGGCCAGCAATTCCATCGCGTCCGAGACCCGCGACGAGCCGCCGGTCAGCACCACGATGCCGTCGGCGTGGCCGGCAGGTTCGATCTCGGCGCCGCGCAGTTGCGCGACAAACCCGACGAAGCCTGCCGACGCGGCGACGAACACGACCGCGAGCCCCGCGACCACGGCGGCGCGCCAGGCGCCGCGCGGCGCGGCAACGGACGCGTTCGGCGATGTATCGTCTCCTTGCGAACTCATGCGATGCAGCGATCCTCCCCCGGCCTCAAGTCTAGAACGTTTTCGAACGAAATGGAGCCCGGTTTCGCGCGCTCTCGCGCGCTCTAAGGTCACGGTCGGGCGTCAGTCGATATCGTCGAGCGTGGCAAACAGCGTTCGCCGCGATGCCCAGGCGGTGATCGCCGCGATCAAGAGGGCCTGCGCCGCCAGTGCCAGATAGCCCGACGGCCGCAGCGAGAACGTGCCCAACAGGGCCGCGAACTGATCGCCGACCGGGGTGCCCGAGAACCAGCCGGCGATCGATTCGGAGAAGCCAAAAGCGAGCATGGCGATGCCGCCGCCGATCAGCCCGCCCTCCAGCCCGAGCCGCAGAAAATGCCGCAAGAACCGGTTGGCGATATAGCGGTCGCCGGCACCGACGAAATGCAGCACCTCGACGATCGGCCGGTTGGCCGCCATCGCGCCGCGGGTGGCGAACGAGACCGAAATGATGGTGGCGACGATCACCAGCGCCAGGATGCCGATGCCGGCGAACACGGTGGCGCCGGTCATCGAGCGCATCCGCTCGATCCAGGCGCGGTGATCGTCGACGGAAGCGGTCGGCGCCACCAGCGTCACCGCCCGGCGCAGCGCCGCGAGGTCGAGCGCGGTGCCCGGCTGCACCCGCGCGACGATCACGCGCGGCACCGGCAGATCGTCGAGCACAAGCCCGCTGCCGAGCCAGGGCTCCAGCAGCTTGGCGGATTCGTCTTTCGTAAACGGCCGGACCTCGATGATGCCGGGCTGCGCGCGCATGGCGGCGGTGACTGCTGCGGCGTCCCGGTCGAGATCGCGCCCGGCCGTCGGGCGCACCTGGATGGTGATTTCGCTCGCGACTTCGGATTGCCACTCCGCCGCCGAGGCGCTGACCAAAAGCACCGTGCCGGTGGTGATCGACGCCAGAAAGGTCATGATGGCGACGACGGCGACCAGCGCGCGGCCGGCGATCGAGGCGCGCGGCACGATCGGCGACAGGTTGCGCGCGCGCGCCGGCACCTGCGGGCGCTCGTTGCCGAGGTCCACCAGCGGGCCGTGCTGGTTTGGCGCTCTACTCATAGATATGCAACCGTCCCTGATGCAGCACGAAGCGCCGCGCCTCATACTGGTCCATCAGCGTGATGTCGTGGGTCGCGATAATGACCGCGGTGCCGGATTTATTCAGCTCGATGAACAGCCGCAACAGCCGCCGCCCCAGAGTCGGGTCGACGTTACCGGTCGGCTCGTC
>DATNMT010000387.1:0-3554 GCA_035602495.1 Bradyrhizobium sp. | reverse complement strand
GCTCAACGCCGATCCGCAGATGGTGCAACAATTTCGCGCGGCCTACGGGCGTACGCCGGATCGCGCCAGCTTCCTGGACGCCCTGACGACCTTTGAGAGATCGTTGCTTACGCCGGGAAGCCGATTTGACCGCTGGCTCGGCGGCGAGACGTCGGCGCTTTCGCCAGGGGAATTGGCCGGCTATCAATTGTTCAAATCGCTCGGCTGCAGCTCTTGCCATCAGGGCGTGAATGTCGGCGGCAATCTCTTCGAGCGGCAGGGGGTCTTCCGTCCACTCGTGCCGGGGAAACCCGAGATTGTGCGAGTACCGAGCCTACGCAACGTCGCGACGACGCCGCCCTATTTTCATGACGGCGGCACGCCAACCCTCGAGGAGGCCGTGCGCAAGATGGCGGCGGCGCAGCTTGATCGGACGCTGACGGATCAACAAGTCGATTCCCTCGTTGCGTTCTTGAAGACACTGACCGGGACCTATCGCGGCCGAGCCGTCGTCGGGGCGTCTCAATGAAGGTAACTCCGGCCGCGGCGATCGTATCCCTTCTCGTTCTGCTGCTGACTTGGCTGTCGCTGCGCGCCATCGACCCAGAAGCGGAACTGTTCGATCTCGCGTTGGCGGCGCTCGACCGCTTCGCAATGCTGGAAAGCGCGCTGTACCGCGATGTCTTCACGGCGCGCGCCGGCACATTACGCAACTACGATCCATTGGTCCGTGAGATCAACGAACTGCACGAATCTCTTTCTCGACTGCGCGAGACTGCCGCAATCGATAGCGAGACGACAGCAGCCCTCGATCAACTTGTGGCGTCAGTCGACCAGCAAGAGGAGTTGGTCGAACGCTTCAAGAGCGACAACGCGCTGTTGCACAATTCCCTTGCTGTTTTCGGGCGGTTCAGCGTCCGTCCGGTCTCATCGGATCTGGGCCCGACAATCAGCGCCGCGGCTGCCGCGATGCTTCACCTGACGCTCGATACCTCGTCGGCAGCTGCGCGCGACGTCCAAGACCGGCTGGATGAACTCGGAAACCGGGCTCGCTCATCCGGCGATAGTGAATCCGTGGAAGCATTGTTGGCGCACGGACGCTTGCTTCATGACCTTCTGCCCGCAGTCGACAACACGTTGACGGCGATGCGCGCTTTGCCGCGAAATCGGGACCAGGACTCGCTCCGCGCGATGATCTTGATGCGCCAGGGCATATCGAGGACGACGGCACGACAGTACCGTCGGCTGCTCTACGGCACATCGCTGCTTCTGGTCGGGTTTCTGGTTTATCTTGGCCTGCGGCTGCGGACGCGGGCGAACGCACTTCAGCGCCGCGCGGCGTTCGAGCACGTGCTCGCGGGTATTTCAATGCGCTTCATCAACGCGCCGTCGCAGAATATCGATGCGGAGATCGTAAGAGCGCTCGCCGATATGGTGAACTGCATCGGTACCGACCGCGCCTATTTTGTGTTGTCTGGCCCGACGCCGCGGCTGCACGTCTGGTGCAGGGCAGGGATGAGCTTTTCGCCGGGCTGGCCGGAAGCTGCGCCGGTGCTCGCGGCCCGGTTCGGCCCCGACGCCGATGGAATTGTCCATGTTCCACGCGTCAGTCGGATGCCGCCGGGAGAAAATAAAGACGCGTGCGTGGCCCTTGGCATTGGGGGATGGGCGTGCGTGACGAACGTCGATAAGGACGGTACCCGCGTTGCGCTCGGTTTCGATGCGATGGGCCGGCCTTGTCGCATTACCGCTTCCGGCGAACTCAGTCTTTTGCGCATGGCTCTCGATGCCATCGTCTATGCTGTCGAACGGCACACCATGGAAAAAGAACGTGCACGGCTGGAGACGCGCTTGCAGCAGGCCCAGCGCATGGAAACGGTAGGTACGCTCACCAGCGGCATCGCCCATAACTTCAACAATATCCTGGGTGGGATTCTCGGCCACTCGGAAGTGATTGAAGAGCATCTCGGTCCGGACGCCCGGCCGCTTCGCAATCTCGATGCGATCCGCCGCGGAGCAGAGCGGGCGCGCGATCTCGTCGATCAGATTCTTAAATTCGGACGCCACCGCGACGCGCGTCGCAGGCCTTTGAGTGCCCGGGCTGTGATTACCGAGGCGGCGTCGCTGCTGAATGTGTCCCTGCCGCCCGGGATCGATCTCGTGATCCACGAACCGCCGGTGACCGCCGTCGTGTCTGGCGAGCTGGCGCAATTGCAGCAGGTGATTCTCAATCTCTGCAACAATGCAGCGCAGGCGATGGAAAATTCCGGACGCATCGAGGTCGAGACCGAGGTGCACGAAGTCGCCGGCGGGCACTTGCTCACCCATGGCGAGCTTCAAGCGGGCCGATATGTGCGAATAGCGGTGAGGGATACCGGCCGTGGCATGGACAAGCTGACTCTGGCTCGGCTCTTCGAGCCTTTCTTCACAACACGTCCGACCGGGAACGGCCTCGGACTGGCAACGGTACATGAAATCGTACGTGACCATACCGGAGCGATGAACGTAGAGAGCACGGGCGAGGGCAGTCGGTTCGAAGTTTGGTTGCCCTGCCTTGCGACGGCCACGCCGGGGCTGGATGCACCGGTGCGTCCACTGGGATTTGGCGAGACAGTGCTGATTGTGGCCAGCGATAGCGCGCGATTACTGAGGGACGAAGAGATTTTGGCGGCGCTCGGCTATGAGCCGGTCGGATTTACAGCTGCCGACGCGGCGTTGGCCGCGTGCCGTGCCGCTCCAGAGCGGTTCGATGTGCTGATCGTTGGCCATCTCGGGTCGACCAAATCGTCGCTCGAATTGGCGGCTGCGCTGCACGAGGCCGCGCCCCATCTGCCAATCGTGCTGGCGACGAAATCGACGGATGAAATAAAAATCAATAGTTTAATGTTTTCCGGCATCGCCGACGTTGTGCATTGGCCCATAGTTACCGCAGAAATCGCGGCGGCCCTCAATCGTTGTTCGCAACTAACCGGGCCAGAAGCGAAGCCACCGCCAAACTCCTCGCACGGAGCATATTGGCTGGCGCATTGAACCGATCGCGGTGGAGGCCGATGTTCCCTCATATTCCTAGCAGACGCTCCCTGTGCCTGTCGTAAATCAAATTCGAACATATTCGTGATGTAGCCCGCCGAGAATTGGGCGGCAAAGAATTTGTCCAGCCCGCTCGACGGCGCGCGAGACCGGCGCATCCTTCTCCAGGGATAGATGCGTGCGGGCCCCATTGTACAACAACGTTTGAGAACGCCCACAGGACCGTTCTTCGCGAGGTTCTTTATCGGCATCATCCTTGGTTTGGTCGCCGAGTTTGCGTTCATGAGGCCGTCGACAAGGCTGGTAATGTCGTTTTTCGCTGCACGCTGGATGAGTCGAGAGCAGAACGTTGGTTGGAAGTTCCAGCATGGATGTTCGACCGGACAGCCTGCCCTGACGCCGAGCCTTTGACAGCTCGGCCGTTTGTCAGCATTGACGCCCTTGCGGCGCTCTCTGCACTTCTCGATCTGGCGTTGAAGGATCGAACGCCATCAGTTGCCCTGCTTTCTGGCGCATCGAGAGCCTCTCACGACGAGAATCGGGGA
>DATNMT010000339.1:0-6439 GCA_035602495.1 Bradyrhizobium sp. | reverse complement strand
GCGGCCGATGTCGACGTCACTTCGACGGTCGATGCCGTTACGGTCTATCCCGATGGCGCCAGCGTCACCCGCGTCATCGCGCTCGACCTTGCGTCGGGCGACAACACTCTGGTGGCGAAGGATTTCCCGCTGACGCTCGATCCGTCCTCGCTGCGGGTCGAGGGCGAAGCGGGCGCCAAACTCACCATCGGCGCGATCGACACCCGGCCGCCGCGGGCGGCGCCGCCGGTCGATCTGCCGGAACTCGACAAGCGCATCGAAGCGCTGAAGGACGAGCGCGCCAATTTCGAGGGTGCGATCGGTTCAGCCACCGCGCGTCGCAAATTTGCCGAGCGCTTTGCGGAGGCCTCGCCGGCGGGGTTGGGCGAGAAGGGCGAGGCGCGTCCGATCGCCGAATGGCGCGCGGCGTTTGCCGCGGTCGCCGAGGAAGTCGCCAGCGCGGATACCGCGATCCGCGACGCCGAACGCAAGCAGCGCGACATCGACCGCGAGATCGCGCGGCTGGAATCCGACCGTGCGGTCAAGCCCCCGAGCAAGCTCGAGGTCCGGATCGATCTAGCAGCAAGTGCGGCGACCAGGGCGACGCTGCGGGTGACCTACGCCGTGCGCAACGCGCGCTGGATGCCGCTGTACGATGCCCGGCTCGACACCGGCGCGAAAGACCGCAAGCCCGCGCTCGAACTGGTGCGCCGCGCCGAGATCACGCAAGCCACCGGCGAGGATTGGTCGAATGTCGCGCTCGCCGTCTCGACCGTTCGCACCGCGCGCGGCGGCAGCGCGCCGGAGCTGAATTCGCTGATCGTGCAATATCCGCAGGCGCCGCGTCCACTCCCCCCGTCGCTCTCGGATATGAAGCTGCGTTCAATGCCGTCGCAGTTCGCGGCGGCCGCACCGGCTGCACCGGTCGAGCAACGTGCCGAGGAACAGCAGGCGGCAGTCGAAGTCGGCGGCTTCCAGGTGACGTTCAGGATTCCCGGCCGCGTCAGCGTCGGCGCCAGCGAGGGCGCCAGGAGCCTGCGCGTGTCCACCGCGACCATTGCGCCCGAGCTTTCGGTGCGTTCCGCGCCGGTCAGGGACCCGACGGCGTTTCTCGAAGCAAGCTTCAAGCAAAGCGAGGACGCGCCGCTATTGCCGGGCAAGGTCGCGATCTATAGCGACGGCGTCTTTGTCGGCCGCGGTCAAATGACCGCCGTCAGCAAGGACGAAACGGTGCGGCTCGGCTTCGGCGCCGATGACAAGGTTAGAATCGAGCGCGCCGTGGTCAAACGCAATGAGGGTTCGGCGGGGCTGATCGTGACGACGTCGAAGACCGACGAACGCGCGTTCAAGACGACGTTGCGCAACGGCCACGATTTCCCGATTCACGTCGCCATCGAGGATCAACTGCCGGTCAGCGAAAATGAGGACATTGTGGTCGAGATGCTGCCCTCGACCACGCCGCCGACCGCGACCGACCTGCGCGACCGGCGCGGGGTGCTGGAATGGGCGTTCGAGGCGAAGCCTGGCGAGGTCAGGGACATCGCGTTCGCCTGGCGCGTGCGCTGGCCCAAGGACAAGGGCGTCGTGATGCTGCCGTCGGGGTGAAACCGCCGAGCAGGCCGATGACTTCCATCCCGATCTCAGGCATTGAAGATGCCGAGGGCCGCGCAACAGGTCCAGAAGTCGGGAGGAGCCAGCCATGCCGTATCAGCACGTTCTCGTCGATGATCCCCGGCCGCGGGTGCGGCGCATCACGCTGAACCGGCCGGAAAAGCGCAATGCGCTGAACAACGCCCTGCGCGCCGAGGTGTTCGAGGTGCTGGAAGCGGCCGATCGCGATGCCGACGTCTCGATCACCATCCTGCGCGGCTCGCCCGTGCTTTTCCGCCGGCTACGATCTGTCGTCGAACAATTCGGTCGACCAGCCCTATCACTCGGCGGCGGGGCCGGGGCAGTGGTCGCGGCATGTCGTCGAGGGCTGGTTCTCGATCTGGGACCTTGCCAAGCCGGTGGTGGCGCAGGTGCACGGCTATTGCCTGGCCGGCGGCACCGAGCTCGCCACTGCCTGCGACATCGTCTATGTCGCCGACGATGCGCAGATCGGCTATCCGCCGGTGCGGCTGATGAGCCCGCCGGACATGCAGTATCACCCGTGGCTGGTCGGCATGCGCCGCGCCATGGAGCTGATGCTGACCGGCGACGCCATGTCGGGACGCGAGGCCGCCGAGTGGGGTTTTGCGACGCGATCGTTTCCGCTCGACGAGCTCGAGCAACGCACACTCGATTTCGCCGAACGCGCCGCCAAAGTGCCGGTCGAATTGCAGCAGCTCAACAAGCGTTCGGTGCATCGGGCAATGGAGATCATGGGCGCCCGCGCCGCGATGCGCGCCGGCACCGAAATCCAGGCGCTGGCCTTCACCACCGAGGCCAGCCGCGCCTATATGTCGACGTTCCGCCGCGACGGCGGCAGCGTGAAAGCGCAGCTCGACCAGCGCGACGCGACGTTCGGGGATTACCGGACGCGGAAGGAATGAGTTGCTTCCAGAGCGGCGCCGGTGCTCAAACGCCCTCGTAGACGATCCTCGTGAAGAAGCCGGGATCGATGACGAACTGGCCCCATTTTGCGTCGAAAGCGGCGGTCGGCTTGGCCGCGACCGTCTCGTCGCGCGATCTTCCCTGCTTCTTCAAATTTGCGACGTTGTCCCTGATCGCGACCAGCATGTCGCGGAATTCCTTGAGTTCCGCCTTGTTGCTCACCGGCTTGCCATGACCTGGAATGATGATGGTGTCGTTGTTCGTCGCCGCCAGGTTGGCGTCGGACGCGGCGATCATGCCGTCGATGCTGCCGCCGGTTGAATAATCGATAAACGGATAGATGCCGTTCCAGTAGGTGTCGCCGACGTGAACAATGTTGGCCTCGGCGAAGGTGACGGAAATGTCGCCATCGGTATGCGCCGGACCGTAATACTTCAAACCGATCGAGAAGCCATTGAGCTTCAGACTGTGCTCGCTGGCAAAAACGTCGTTGGGAATTCCGTCCGATAGGGGAAGGAAATTGTAATCCCAGTCCTCGACCCTTTGGACCTCGCCGAGATGCTTGCGCGTATTCTGCTGGGCGATGACCTTGGCGCCGGCCGAATGCAGCCATTCGTTGCCGCTGGCATGATCGAAGTGCCAGTGCGTGTTGACGAGATGCGTGACGGGATCGGCGCCGAGATCGGCGAGAGCTTTCGTTATTTGCGGACGCGATACGCCGATACCGGCATCGATCATGACCTTGCCATCGGGTCCGGTGAGAACCGCGATGTTACCGCCAGAGCCCTCAAGGACGCTGATGTTGTTTCGCAGCTTGTGGGTAACAATGGGCGATACCGCGGCGCTGTCCTTGATCAGGCTGACGATGCCGCGTGCTTCGGCGAACGCCTCGCGCGGCGTAAGCCATCCTCCGCTGGCGGCGTAAGCTGCGCCACCAAGGCAGCACAGGCAAAAGTGTCGTCGTGACAGCAGATTTTGCTTGGGAGATTCCATGACGTCCTCCTGTTCCAGGCCGGTGAGGAACTGTCTATGCGAATGGCGTGCCCTCCGCGGCTGAAGTCTATCAGCCTGTGATGACTCCAGAAACTTACTCTTTCACCGCGCTGGTCAGCGCCGACACGTAATAGTCGACGAACAGTGAGTAAAAAATAGCCACCGGCAGCGAGCCGAGTAGCGACCCCGCCATCAACGCGCCCCATTGGTCAACCTTGCCGCGCCTAGCTGTTCGGGCCGCGCTCCATGCTGACAGGTTGCCAGCGCCGAAGCGAGGTATTTTGCAGCACCGCGGGATTGACGCAGCTCACCGGCCACATGCCGGACAGCACCAGCGACAATTCGTAGCCGACGCGGCGCTTGCGCGCCTCGTCGAAGCGCGCCGAGGCGGAAGCGACATGCGCCGTCAGCGTCACGTTCTCCATGCGCAACATCGGGTTGTTGTGCGACGGCGGCTCCTTTTCCAGAACGTCGAGGGCGGCGTGCGCGATCCAGCCCTCCTGCAACGCCTTGATCAGCGCCTCCTCGTTCACGGTCGGTCCGCGCCCGGTATTGATGAAGATCGCGCTCGGCTTCATCTGCCTGAAATGAGTCTCGCCGAGCATGTGGTGCACTTCGGGCCGCGCCGGCGCGTGCATCGACAGGAAATCGGACTGCGACAGCACCTCCGACAGACTGGCCGGAAGCACGCCGTGGTCGGATATCAATGTCTCGGCGATG
This sequence comes from Bradyrhizobium sp., assembly GCA_035602495.1. GTDB lineage: Bacteria > Pseudomonadota > Alphaproteobacteria > Rhizobiales > Xanthobacteraceae > Bradyrhizobium. The sequence goes on along the minus strand of DATNMT010000339.1, from coordinate 2,212 downwards.
AAGGGATCATAGGCCATCATCCGAAGCCCGAAAGGTGCGGCGCGTTTGGCCACCGCGCGCGCCACGCGGCCGAACGAAATGAAGCCGAGGGTCTGTCCCATCAGCCGCGGGATCTTCAACAGCGCCGGCCGGCCTTCGGCCCAGCGGCCCTCGCGCACCATCTTGTCCTGCTCGACCAGGCGGCGGAATCCCGAAAGCAGCAGCATCATGGCGTGGTCGGCGACTTCCTCGATGAAGGTGTCGGGAATGTTGGTGACGGGAATGCCGCGCGCGGTGGCGGCCTTGACGTCGACGCTGTCGACGCCGACGCTGCCGAGCGTGATGACCTTGCAGTTTTCCAAAGCATCGATGACCGCCTTGGTGATCCGCATGCCTTTGGCGTAAATCGCGTCCGCGCTCCGCGCGGCTGCAATGAATTCCGCCTCATTGGCGGGCGCCTCGATGATCTCGGCGCCGATCGGATCGAGCGCCTCTTTCTCATACGCATAGCCGCCGCCGGCGACCGTGAAGCTTGCACCCTTCGGCGTTACAATCCTGAACTTTGACATTTCTTCTCCCGATTGATTTTCGGTCTTTTAAAAGACACGAGGTTGTCGCCGCTTTCGAATACGGCGTTTTGGCAGGCGCCGGCCGGGCAGGCTAGCCTGCCCGAAAGCAAAGCGGAAGCCGGTAAGGCGGAAGGGTGTGCCCCGGCTTCACACCCCCGCCGAGCCCTGCCGCGACGCGATCACCACGCCCGCGAGCACCATCCCATAGCCGATCAGGTGAAACAGCTGCGGCTGTTCGCCGAGCAGCAGGATCGCCATCGCCGAACCGAACACCGGCACAAGGTGAAGGAACGGCGCGGCGCGATTCGGCCCGATCAGCGCAATGCCGCGGTTGAAGAACAGATACGCCAGCGTCGACGGGAAGATCACGACGTAGGTCAGAGTCGCGACCGTCAAGGCGTCGAATTTCAGCGTCGATCCGGTCGAGAATTCCCAGACCGACAATGGCAACAGCAGCAGTGCGCCGCAGCCCATGGTGAAGGATATCAGCGACAACGGATGCGTCTTCGGCCGCCGCGTCATCAGCGCCGAATACAGCCCGAAACTCAGCACGGCGCTTGCGAACATCACGTCGCCCTTGTTGAGCTGGATCCTGACCAGCGCGGTGAGATCGCCACCAAGGATGATGGTGAGCACGCCGATAAGCGAGATCGCAATCCCCGCGAGCTGCGGCCAGGTCAGCCGCACGCCGAACAGAGCCAGCGACCACAGCGCCACGAACAGCGGCCCGGACGACTGGATCAACAGCGCGTTCAGCGCCTGGGTGTATTGCAGCGCCCAGTACGACAGCGCGTTGTTGAGGGCAAATCCGGTCGCCGACAGCGTCACCATCAGCGGCAGCCGCGCCCGCAAAGCCGGCCAGTCGCGCTTCAGATGCGGCCCGGCAAACGGCAGCAGCATGAAGAACGCGCCGATCCACCTGACGCAGGACAGCGTCATCGGCGGCACATGGCCGGCGACGTAACGCGCCAGCACGATATTGCCGGCCCAGAACAGCGAGGTCAGGCTGAGCAGGAGATAGGGCTGGTTGTTGAGCCATCTGACCGGATCGGGGGCAGGCGGCGGGCTTGCGGGAATCGTCATTGGTTCACGAACCTTGTGCCGCATTCACGCCGCGCGACAAGTGCCGCGTCCGCAATGCTACAATGTTTGAAATAACCGCAAGGAGGAGCCCCATGGCCGTTGATTTGCTGAATATCGAAGGGCTGGAGGCGTTGGATCAGCAGCGGCCGATCGTGATGGTCAACCTGATGCGCTTCCATGAGCGCTCGCTCGATGGCGACGGCAGCGGCTGGGATGCCTATCTGCGCTACAGCGCGATCACCGTACCGATGATCAAGGCCCGTGGCGGCACGCTGTTGTGGACCGGCGACGCCAAGGCGGTCGCGCTCGGTCCGCAACAAGGCAATCAATGGGACTATCTGGCGCTGGTGTATTATCCTTCGCTCGCCGCGTTCATCGACATGATGACCTCGGCAGACTACGAGACGCTGAGCGATCCGCATCGCCGCAACGGATGCGCGGAGCATGTGATAATCTGTACCAGCGAGGCCTACAGCAAATTCAAGATCGGCTAGGACGCAAGCCATCGAACCGGATCAACCGGATATTTCAGCCCGAACGCAAAGGGAGACCCCTCATGTGCGATATATGTCATCTTGAGA
>DATNMT010000320.1:0-11243 GCA_035602495.1 Bradyrhizobium sp. | reverse complement strand
GGAAGACGCCAAGAAGCCGGTGCCGAAGCCGCAGGCCAAGGCCGCTCCGCCGCAGCCGCCGAAGCCGAAGCAGGAGCGCACCTTCGATCAATCGAAGATCGCGGCGCTGCTCGACAAGCGCGATCCGACCCGGCAGTCCATCACCGGTGCGGCGCTGAATTCGTCGGCCTCGCTCGGAAGCACGCGCGGCAATGCGCCGACCCTGTCGCAGTCCGAACTTGACGCCATGCGCGCGCGGCTGGCGAGCCTGTGGAACGTCCAGCCGGGCGTCGAACATCCCGAAGAACTCTACGTCACGGTCCGGATCCGGCTGAATCCTGATCGCCGCCTCGCCGCGCCACCCGAGGTGGTCTCGACCGGAAACTCGCCGCGCTATCAGGCCGCGGCCGATGCCGCCGTGCGCGCCGTCCTGCAGGGCCAGCCCTACACCATGTTGCGCGACGAGACCTACGACCAGTGGAAATACATGGATATCGATTTCGATCCCAAGCAGATGTTCCACAGTTGATGATTTTGGAAATGAGCCAGCAATGTCCGTGACGTCGTTTTCGCTTCCTCGCTTGCCGCTGTCCCGCCGTCACGTCCTGATCGGCGGCGCCGGGTTGGGCGCGGGCTTGCTGCTGCCCTCGCTTGCCGGCGCGCAGACGAAATTGCAGGTGACCGAAGGCAACGTCGCGCCGCTGCCGATCGCGATACCGGATTTCGTTCCGGGATCGCCGGCGGATGGCGAGGTTAGCGCCGGCGTCGCGCAGGTCATCACCAACAATCTCAGACGCAGCGGCTTGTTCGCGCCGATCGATCCGGCCGCCTTCATCGAGAAAATCGTCAATGTCGACGCCGCGCCGCAATTTGCGAGCTGGAAAACCATCAACGCGCAGGCCCTGGTCACCGGCCGCATGACCCTGCAGCCGGACCGGCGCCTGAAGGCCGAATTCCGCTTGTGGGACGTCGCCGCGGGCCAGCAGCTCGCCGGCCAGCAATACTTCACCTCACCGGAATATTGGCGGCGGATCGCACACATCATTTCCGACCAGATCTACGAGCGCCTGAGCGGCGAGAAAGGCTATTTCGACAGCCGCGTGGTGTTCGTCGATGAAACCGGAGCCAAGGAACGCCGCGTCAAGCGGCTGGCGCTGATGGATCAGGACGGCGCCAATGTCCGCTACCTGACGAAGGGCGCCGACCTGGTGCTAACGCCGCGGTTCTCGCCGTCGACCCAGGAAATCACCTATATGGAATTCGGCCAGGGCGATCCGAAGGTCTATCTGTTCAATATCGAGACCGGCCAGCGCGAGGTCGTCGGCAATTTTCCCGGCATGTCGTTCTCGCCGCGCTTCTCGCCGGACGGCCAGCGCGTGATCATGAGCCTGCAGCAGGGCGGCAATTCGAACCTGTTCGTGATGGACCTGCGTTCGAAATCGACCACGCGGCTGACCGATACGCCGGCGATCGATACCTCGCCGTCCTACGCGCCCGACGGCAGCCGCATCTGCTTCGAATCCGACCGCGGCGGCAAGCCGCAGATCTACGTGATGCCGGCGAGCGGGGGGCCGGCACAGCGGATCTCCTTCAGCAAGGACGACACCAACGGCAGCTATTCGACCCCGGTGTGGTCGCCGCGCGGCGACTACATCGCCTTCACCAAACAAGGCGGCGGACAGTTTTCGATCGGCATCATGAAGCCGGACGGCTCGGGCGAGCGGATTCTGACCTCCGGATTCCACAACGAGGGACCGACCTTTGCGCCGAACGGCCGTGTGGTGATGTTCTTCCGCGATCCCGGCGGCAACGGCGGGCCGTCGCTGTTCACCGTGGATATCTCGGGGCGCAACGAACAAAAGGTGCCGACCCCCGGCTTCGCGTCCGACCCGGCATGGTCGCCGCTATTGTCGTAAGCCGCCCGGCGAGGCGCTTGCCTCGATCCCGGAACGCATTTCCGCTTATGAAGCGGAGGCCGCAACCTCGACGTGTCCGGCCGACGCACAGTCGCGCAATAGCCCGCTGAAATAGCCGTGCGTCACATGCGCGATTTGCGGATAGGGATCCCGCGTCATCAACAGCCGATGAAGTTCCGCAAGCCGGAAGCAGGGCACGCCGGGGAACAGGTGATGCTCGAGATGATAGTTCAGCCCCCACGGAGCGATCAGCCAGAGCTGCCAGAACGGAGCCATCACGGTGCGGCTTTCGTTGAGCACGTTCTCGTGCTCGACCGCATAATGCTCGGCGACGCTGCGGACATATCGAATGGCCAGGAACACCGTCATCAGCGGAACGATCCAGTAAAGCAGAACGAGCTTCCAGAAGCCGAGTGCGATCGAGGAGACCGCCAGCGCTGCAAAGAAGAACAAGCGCGCCCGCGCCACGGCGGCTGCAATGTCGCGCGTTTCCTTGTTCTTGTGAAATCCGCCGAGCGCGGTCGCGATCTTCAGCCCTGCCAGATATTGCGCGGCGTGCATCAGCACGCTGGTGGCCGGCGCCGGAAATTCGTACTCCTTCAGCCCCAGATTTCGCCGCCAGTCGGGATCGTTTTCGCTGTTCAACTCCCGGTGGTGCGCGAAATGCGTGTTGCGATAGCCGGCCATCGAGGCCGACGTCGGCAGCGCCAGAATCTCTCCGACGAAATCGTTGAGCTGCCGGTTGGTGTAGCCTCGATAGTGAGCGGCGTCGTGCATCAGCCCGCCCAGTCCATTGATCCGCGAGCCAATGACGACGACGGCGAGCGCATAGATCAACGGGTTCCACCAGGTCTGGCTGATCCAGATCGCAGCCGCGATCAGGCCATATTCAAGCAAGGCTGCCGCGGTGAACTTGACGCTGTCGATTTGCGAAAGGTTGCGGATTTCTTCCTTGGAGAGCAGGCGCGGAATGTCGCGCAGGCAGGAATCGCCCAATTTCGCTGAGCGGGCCACAACGGCATCGGGCATCGGTACTCTCCTCAACTACAACTTTCAGGCGGAAAGTACCGTTAGTCGGCGGTTTTACCAAGCGGGATTAACCCAAAATTAACGTGAAATCTTAACGTGTGGTTAAGACTTGCCGTCCCCGGGGGGCCTTCGCGACCGCTTGAGTCATCGCCGGGAGCCACTGACGGGGTGCCGGGCGGGCCGCACATTTGCGGGCTCCTATGCTGCATGTCGGGAAACATCGAAAGCGATCAGCCAGGGATTTGACCGGCGCCGAAGCGGAAGCTGCAGGCGCCGTCAACCGGCGACACGGCGGTCGCTTGCGGGAAGGCCTTCGCCCGGGTCGGCAAGCCTTGCCTAGCACGCTGATTTATCGGGCAGATTCTCGCTGCGCGCGGGCAAAAAGCAACATCTCGCTAACGATGTTCCCTCAGAAAGACTTCATCTGCGACGGGTAAAAGTACCGGCCTGAAAGAGGACGCACGCGCCCCCAATGCAGCTCGAAAACCAGACCGAAGACAACGATCAGAAGATGTCGCCGACGATTCATGCGGCGCTGATCGATTCGCTGTTCCAGGATGCCGGGACGATGTTTGCGGGCTCGCTTTGCGCCGCGCTCGCTGCAACCCTGACGGCGGTCAAGACCGGCAATTTGTGGCTCTGGCCTTGCGTGACGCTGTTGATCGTCACCGGCGCGCTCCGCGCGCTCGACATGAGCCGGTACAAGCAACAGCGGCCCGATTCCGGCCCGAGCCCCAACGAAGCGGCGCGCTGGGAGATACGCTATCAGATCGGCGCCGTGCTTTATGCCGCGGCACTCGGGCTATGGTGCACCGTGACGCTGCTTGGCAGCAACGATGCCGCCGCGCACCTGCTCTGCGTGTCCTTTACGCTTTGCTATGTGTCGGCCGGTGGCGGCCGCACCTACGGCCGACCGTGGATATTCCACGTGCAGATGCTGCTGGCCTGCGGGCCGCTGACGCTGGCGCTGGCATCGTACGGCAATCCCTACTATGTGGCGCTGGCCCTGCTCAACGTGGTGTTCTTCCTGGCGCTCAGGCATATCTCGACCAGCCTGCAGAAGATCTTCGTGCGGGCGCTGATCGCGCGCGAGCGCGAGGCGGCGCTTGCCGGCCAGTTCGATACCGCGCTGAACAACATGCCGCACGGCCTGTGCATGTTCGCCGCCGACGGACGGCTTGCGGTCATGAACCACCGCTTCAGCGAGATGATGAGCCTGTCGGACGATCTCGTGCGTCGCGGCGCCAGCGCGGCCGATATCCTCACCGCCTGCGTCGCCGCCGGATCGATCTCGGCGACGAGCGGCAAAATGATCCTCTCGGAAATCGAGAATGCGCGGGCGAGGGACATCACCACCACCGATCCCGACGTCGCGAGCGACCGGTCGTTCTCCTGGACGTTTCAGCCAATGGCCGGCGGCGGCACCGTCGTGCTGCTGGAGGACATCACCGAACGCAAAATCGCGGAAGCCAGGATCAGCCATCTGGCGCGCTACGACGAGCTGACGGCGCTCCCCAACCGGGTCAACTTCCGTGACGAGATCGAGCGGTTGCTGGCGATTTCCCACTCCGCCGAACGGCTGTCGGCATTGCTGTTTGTCGATCTCGACCAGTTCAAGCAGGTCAACGACACCCTGGGTCATCCCTGCGGCGACCAGCTGTTGTGTGCGGTCGCCGACCGCTTGCGCGCCATGCTGCGGCCGGAAGACTTCGTGGCGCGGTTCGGCGGCGACGAATTCGTGGTGTTCCAGCAGAACATCAGATCGAACGAGGAGGCGGGCCACCTCGCCCGGCGCATCGTCGATCAACTGAGCGAGCGTTATCAAATCGACAATCACCTGGTCGAAATCGGCGCCAGCGTCGGCATCGCGATGACGTCGCCGGACATCAGCGCCGATACGCTGTTGAAGAACGCCGACATGGCGCTTTATCGCGCCAAGGCCGACGGCCGCGGCACCTTCTGTTTCTTCCGCGACGAAATGGCGCAAACCGTCGAGGCGCGCCGCATTCTGGAACTGGACCTTCGCAAGGCGCTGGCCAACGAGGAATTCGAGCTGTTCTATCAGCCGCTGGTCAATCTCAAATCCGGGAAAATCGCCACCTGCGAGGCGCTGCTGCGCTGGAATCATCCGGTGCGCGGCACGGTCTCCCCGATCGATATCATTCCGGTCGCCGAGGACATGGGCCTGATCGTCGATCTCGGCCGCTGGATCCTGCGCAAGGCCTGCATGGAATGCATGAAATGGCCCGATGGCGTCAGCGTCGCGGTCAACTTCTCGCCGCAGCAGTTTCATCAGCGCGACGTGCTGAACGAGGTTCGCTACGCGCTCGAGGTCTCCGGTCTGTCCGCCAATCGCCTCGAAATCGAGATCACCGAATCCTCACTGCTGCGCAACACCCAGTTGACCCATGATGTGCTGGCGCAGCTGCGCACCATCGGGGTGCGGATTTCGCTCGACGATTTCGGCACCGGCTATTCGAGCCTGAGCTATCTGCATAATTTCCCGCTGCAGAAGGTGAAGATCGACCGCTCCTTCCTCGAGGGCATCGACAGCGATCGTCCGCTGACGCTGCTGCGCGGCGTGGCGCGGCTCTCCGCCGACCTTGGCATGTCGGTGGTGGTCGAGGGCATCGAGACCAACGAGCAGCTGGAGCTGATCAGCTCCGACGGCACGGTGACCGAGGCGCAGGGCTATCTGTTCAGCCGGCCGGTGCCCGCGGTACGGGTCCGCCAGTTGCTGAACGCCTCGCACGGCCGAAGGCTGCCCGACGAGGGACTGCTCGTGGTTTCCACAAGATCAATCGCCTAGATCCGACGGCTCCGGTGGAATTATTTTCCCTCACGGCGCCCTCCGACGCTGCATTTGCACTGGCTTCGGTTAACCCTAACACGGCGATCTCTTTGCATCTTCGTTAAGAAGCTGTTAATCTTTCCGATACGCGTGCAAGTTGTCGTGAGTAGTAAGGAGCACTAAATGCCGTCGGCGGCTAAAGCAATCGCCCTTGTTCCCGAGCGTAGCGCCTATCCCCTCGAACACGTTGATTACCGGCTTGCCGAAACAGCCGAAGACAGGGAGCAGATTTATCGCCTGCGCTATCGGGCCTATCTGCGCGAAGGCGCCATCCTGCCGTCGGAATCCGAGCGGGTCACGGATCGCTATGACGACCTGCCCAACAACTTTACCTTCGGCATCTTCATTCAGGGCGAGCTTTGCAGCTCGATCCGGGTCAGCGTGCTGACCTCGGAGTGGCGGGGGTCGCCCTCGTCCGAAATGTTCGTCGACCTGCTTCACCCCGAGCTCGATCGGGGCAAGATCATTGTCGATCCAACCCGCTTCGTTGCCGATCCCGAGAAGGCCAAGAAATTTCCCGAACTGCCCTATGTGACGGTGCGGCTCGGCTATGTCGCCTGCGGGCACTTCAACGCCGATATCGGGCTTGCCAATGTGCGTCCCGAACACCGGGCGTTCTATCGCAAGATGTTCCTGCAGGAGCCCTGGGGCGAACCAAGGCTGTATCCAGGTCTGATCAAGCCGGTGGGGCTGATGGCCGCCCATTATCCGTCGATTCGGGAAAAGGTGTTCCAGCGCTTCCCCTATATGCGTTCGAGCGCATTCGAGCGGCGGGCGTTATTCGAGCGCCGGCTGCAGACGCCGTCACCGGAACCGATGATTTCCCCGCTCGAGCGGATGTCGATCGTTCCGCAGCAGTCCTGAACGATCGGGACCAGGGTTCCCCTGCCGGGAGTGCCTTTTTGCGATCAGGTGTTGCACAACCGCTTCGGATCGACCCTAAACGGGCCATTCGCGCGAGGTCCACGCTTGCCTTCACCCTCGCGCCACATTTACAAATCATTAACTATCGCGGTTGCTTTTCGCCGTTTGTCGGCATTTGATCGGGTCTGGCAAGACCGCGTCAAGGTTGACGGAACGTTCGCTTAACCATCGCCCTGTAGACCGGATGACAGTCCGAAAAACCTGAGCGTGGAGGCTCCGGAATGAAATATCAGATGCGTATCCTCCAGGGATTTAAGCTGGCCGCCGTGCTTGCCGTGGCGTTGTCGATGGGCGCCTGCGCCAACAAGAACCTCGGCGCCGACGGCGCGATGGCGAGTGCCGCCACCCCGGGCAGCCAGCAGGATTTCGTCGTCAATGTCGGTGACCGCGTCTTCTTCGAGAGCGACCAGACCGATTTGTCGCCGCAGGCCATCACCACGCTGGAGAAGCAGGCGCGCTGGCTGCAGACCTACAACCGCTACGCCTTCACCATCGAAGGTCACGCCGACGAGCGTGGTACCCGCGAATACAACATTGCGCTCGGTGCGCGGCGTGCCCAATCGGTGCGCACCTTCCTGGCCTCGCGCGGCATCGATCCGTCGCGGATGCGGACGATCTCCTACGGCAAGGAGCGCCCGGTCGCGGTCTGCAATGACATCTCCTGCTGGTCGCAGAACCGCCGCGCCGTTACGGTCCTGAACGCCAGCTCCTGATTTTTCGCAAGCATTTGCCGCCGGCGCCTTCGGGCGCCGGTTTTGTTTTGGCTGGTCCTTCGCTATCGATAGGTGATGAAGTCCCGGATCGACGCGATAGCGGCCTCGGGCGCGTCGGTGACCACGGCGTGCCGGCAATTTTCAAACCTTTCGAACCGCACCAGATGCGCCGGCAGTGCGGAGGCGATCTCGGCCTGGCTTTCGATCGGGTGTATCGGGTCGTCCTCGCCGCCGAGCACCAGCGTTGGACACAGGATGCGGGCGAGGTCCGGGAACATGTTGAACGTATGGCTCTCGCCGCCCGGTTTGGTGAACCACTGCAACACTTCCGGCCGGTTGACCGCGCGGCGCGCCATGTCCGGATCGCGCGGAATTCGCGTATACAGCGGAATGGCCAGCCGTGCCCAGGCGTCGAGCGAGGCCTGATCGGGGTGGCCCTGAACCTCCAGGAACCGGCGCCGCGCCAGCGCGCCGACTTCCGGGCCGCCGAAGCGCTCGAACAGCTCGACGCGCCGCTCGCGATGCGTGCCACCGGCGGCCGCGGTCGAGATCAGCACCAGTTTGGAGGGATGAGCCGGATGGCGCGTCGCGTAGGCCAGCGCAACCATGCCGCCGAACGATGCGCCGAGCACGATCGGGCTTTCGATGCCGACCACATCGCAGAAGGCGCGCACGTCGTCGCCCCACTGCGCCAGGTTCCAGCGCTCGCGCGGACCATCCTCGCTTCGGCCATTGCCGCGGTGGTCCAGATAGACGATCTGCGCGACGTCGGCCAGACCGGAATAGGCGGGTTTGTAGATCGAGTGGTCGGAGCCGGGGCCGCCGTGAAGCATCAGCAAGGTCGGTTTTTCCCGCATGAAGGCGCCATCCGGGACGAGCTTTCCGCCCTCGACGTCGAAGAACAGCCGGACTCCGTTGACGAGCACATCCATGGCCCGGCCTCCCTGGCCTGCGGGCGATCGATTCATTGCCCCAAGCCGCTTGGCCTCGAGCCGCTTGCTTGTTTCGTCGGCGACACTAAACCATGTCGCGCAAGAGCGGCGCCGGATCTGGGACAATAGTCACATTTTTGGCGTACTCCCTCTCTCAATGTGTTTGCGCTTTCGAGGACACGTGCGATTCCGTCGTCAGGCCAGAATGTCAGCCACTTTTCATAGACTTGCCCGCACCGCGGCGATCGCCGCGATGTTGACGCTGGCACAGCAGGCCTGGGCCCAATCCGACGATCCCGACCCCGAAATGCGGATCCAGCAGCTCGAGAATCAGCTGCGGCAGCTCACCGGCCAGAATGAAGAACTGCAGTACCGCAACCGGCAGCTCGAAGAGCGCCTGAGGATGCTGCAGGGCGGCGCGCAAGCGGCCCCCGGCGGGCAGCCCGCCGTCGCCCAGCCCAATATCGCTGCGGCACCTCCGGTCCAGCTGAATGCACCGATGCGGCAGCCGGGCTATGAGCCGCAGGTTGCCGCGCCCGCGCCGATCATTGCGCCTGAGGCGCCCGCCGCACCGCAGGGACGGCGGCGCGGCGATGCCTTCGACCCCAACCAGAATCCGAATGCCCCCGGCGCGCCGCGCGCGCTTGGCGGCGGTCAGCTCCCGATGCCGGCCGAGTCCGGCGTCGGCGCGCCGGGCGGGCGAGGTGCGGGCGAACCGCTCGATCTCGCCAATACCGGCGGGGCGGGCTATCCGGCGGCAGCGCCGCCGCCGCGGGGTGCTGCCGCGGGCGCTGGCGCGCTCACCACCTTGCCGCCGTCGGCAACTCCGAAGGACGAGTTCGATCTCGGCATCGGCTACATGCAGCGCAGGGACTATGCGCTCGCCGAAGAGACCATGCGCAACTTCGCGCAGAAATACCCGAGCGATCCCTTGATCGCGGATTCGCAATACTGGCTCGGCGAGAGTTTCTTCCAGCGCCAGCAATATCGCGACGCCGCCGAAGCCTTCCTCGGGGTGACCACCAAATTCGAAAAATCGGCGAAGGCCCCGGACGCCCTGTTGCGGCTCGGCCAATCGCTGGCGGCGCTGAAAGAGAAGGAAGCCGCCTGCGCCGCGCTGGGCGAGGTGACGCGGAAATATCCGCGCGCCTCCGCCGGCGTCAAGGCGGCGGTCGACCGCGAGCAGAAGCGGGTCAAGTGCTGAAGCGCGCGATGCGTTGACGCCGGTTGCCGGGCTTGACCCGGGCGTGCCGGCGGTCTTGCAATAAGAGCATGGCGACCGACGACGAAACTCCGATCTCGGCAAGCGACGCCAAGCGGCTGTTCGCGGACTGGAAGGCCGCGCCCGCGATCGTGCTCGCGGTGTCCGGCGGGCCCGACTCGATCGCGCTGATGTGGCTTGCGGCGCGCTGGCGCCGCACTTTTACGCGCGGTCCACGTCTGATTGCCGTCACCGTCGATCATGGCTTGCGCGTTGAAGCGGCGCGCGAGGCGCGCGAGGTCAAGCGGCTGGCGCGCTCGCTTGACGTAGACCATCGCACGATGCGCTGGAGCGGGACCAAACCGAAGACCGGGTTGCCGGCCGCGGCACGGGCCGCGCGCTACCGCTTGCTGGCGGAAGCCGCCCGCGCCCAGGGCGCGACCCATATCCTGACCGCACATACGCGCGACGATCAGGCCGAGACGGTCTTGATGCGGCTGTTGCGCGGCAGCGGACTCGCGGGGCTCGCGGCCATGGCGCGGGAGTCCGAGCGGGAGGGCGTCCGCCTGGCGCGTCCGTTTCTGGATGTTTCGAAATCGCAGCTGCTCGCCACGCTCCGCAAGGCAAGAATCGGCTTCGCCGACGATCCGACCAACCGCGACGTCAATTTCACCCGTCCGCGTCTGCGCGCGCTGCTGCCGCGGCTTGCCGCCGAGGGCGGCGATATCAGCAGTCTGGCGCGGCTGGCGTCGCGGCTGGCCCGCGCCAATGCCGCGGTGGAGGTGCTGGCCGACGGCGCCGAGCGCTACCTCGCGCTCAGGGACCGCCAAACGCCGCCGCCGGATTTCGCCGGCATGAGTTTCGATTTCAAGGCGTTTGCCGCCATGCCGGAGGAAATCCGCCTGCGGCTGTTGCTGCGCGCGATCAATCGTTTCGGTCATGAGGGGCCGGCGGAACTCGGCAAGGTCGAGGCCGTGCTGGCGGCGCTGGACCGGACCGCTGCTGCCGGCGCCGGGAGTCGGCCAAAGCTGAAACAGACCCTCGCCGGTGCGCTGGTCAGCGTCACCGGCGGCCGGATTTGCATCGAGCCGGCGCCGCTCCGCCGCCGGCGGGGCTAGCGGGACGGGACCGCGTTACCGGCATCTATCAGCCCTATTCCCTCGGGGGAGTCTTAACCACCCGCGGAAGACCGTGACCTTGCCGCCATTATTTGAGCGGGAATCGCGCTAGGATGGGCTAAATAGTCCCATCTGGTTCCCTTGGCATCGACCGGGGCGGCACCTAGATTATCTGCAGTCACCCGAGGGAGATTCCCTCCTGCCTGCCCAAAGACACGACCCAAGGACGTAAGGGCCGCGATCCGCGCGACCACCAAGGAAGATCGATGAACGCCAATCTGCGCAACTTCGCCCTCTGGGTCATTATTGTCCTGCTGTTATTGGCTCTCTTCACGCTCTTCCAGAACCCTGGCCAGCGCGCGTCCTCGCAGGACATCTCGTTCTCGCAGCTTTTGACCGAGGTCGATCAGAACCACGTTCGCGACGTCGTTATCCAGGGGCCGGAAATCCACGGCACCTTCACCAACGGCTCGAGTTTCCAGACCTATGCGCCGAACGATCCGACGCTGGTGCAGCGGCTCTATAACGGCAAGGTCTCGATCACCGCAAAACCGCCCGGCGACAACGTGCCGTGGTTCGT
>DATNMT010000314.1:0-2014 GCA_035602495.1 Bradyrhizobium sp. | reverse complement strand
CCATCTGATCGGCTTGCCTGGGCGCGTGGTCAGCCACGCCCGCAAACTGATCATTCGCCTGGGCGGCGGGGCCGAAGCGCTGACGACCCTGCTCGACGCCCGCCGCACCATCCGGGCGCTGGCGCAGGGACCGGCCGGATGAGCCAAAACCGCGCATTCCCGAACCGAAAAGTCATGTCGGGCGCAGTCCCATGGGGCGGCGGCGATGCCCCATGGCCGCGTCAGGCAAGCCAGACTCGCCCCGGTTGCACACGATCATGGCCGGACTCGCCATGCGTGCCGCCGAACCGAGGGAGGAGATAGCCAACCCCCAACCGTGACCTTCCAAGCCGCCCAGGACCACAAAATCGGTCATGCGTGAGCGCGCTTCGAGATTTGTTCGGGAATTGTGGCCTACCCGAATTCGGCATCAAAAAAATTTGAGTTCCCCGTTGGCCCTGAAGAATCAGGGAGATAGTCTTGGTTTGCGAATCAAAAACCATCACCAACGGGGTGTGCGATGTTGGCACAGGGGCTGCTCGATTTCCAGTATGAGGCCGATTCGTCGAGCCGTGGATTGACGTCGCTGGGCGGTCTTCCCGTCTATCTCGACCTGATCAAGGCGAGCGGCCTCGGCGTGGCGGTCCGGCGGCATGTTGGCGCGGCCGGCGGCCAGGGCTGGCTCGACATCCAGATGGTGCTGGCGGTGATTTTCCTGAACCTGTCGGGCGGCGATTGCGTTGACGACATCGAAAGGCTGGAGCGCGACAGCGGCTTTGCGGCGATCCTGCGCGCGATCGAGCGGGAGTTGCTTTCGCGCGCCGAACGGCGCTCGCTGAAAATCCGCTGGCGGCGCGGGCGCGGGCGCGCGACGCCCTCGCCGTCGGCGCTGTCGGGCTGGCTGGAGCGGTTCCACGATAAGGCTTCGCCCAAGGCGGCGGCGGGAACGGCGTTCATTCCCGCGGTGACGGCGGAACTGCGCGGCCTGTGGCGGGTGAACCAGGCGCTGCTGGAGTTCCTGCAGAAACACCAAGCCGCGGCGTCGGCGACGCTGGACATGGACGCGACGCTGATCCAAACGCACAAGCGCGACGCGCTGTTCTGCTACCAGAACTTCAAGGCGTATCAGCCGCTGAACTGTTGGTGGGCCGAACAGGGTGCGATGCTCTATTCGGAATTCCGCGACGGCAACGTGCCGGCCGGACACGAGCAATTGCGCGTCCTCAAGGAGAGCCTGCGCCATCTGCCGGACAGCGTGAAGAAAGTCTCGTTGCGCTCGGATACGGCGGGCTATCAGGAAGACCTGCTGCGCTATTGCGGCGAGGGCAAAGACCCGCGCTTTGGCGTCATCGCGTTCGCGATCGGCGCGGACGTGACCGAGGCTTTTCGCGCCGCCGTGCTGGCGACGCCGCAAGACGCCTGGCAGCCGCTGATCCGTTGGGTGGATGATAAGCCGCAACAGACCGATCAGGAATGGGCCGAGATTTGCTACGTCCCGAGTTGGGCCGGACACAGCCGCAAGCGGGCCGATTACCGCTTTCTGGCGATCCGCGAACCGTTGCGCCAGTTGGCGCTGGGCGACGAGGCGCAGCTGCCGTTTCCCACCCAGGGGTTTGGCCAGAAGGGGGTTTACAAACTGTTTGGCGTCGTGACCAACCGTAAGGGTCCGGGCGACGGCGTGATCTGGTGGCTGCGCGAGCGCTGCGGCAAGAGCGAAGAAGTCCATTCGGCGATGAAATCCGATCTGGCCGGCGGACAGATGCCCTCCGGGCTGTTCGGCGCCAACGCCGCCTGGTGGGCGCTGACGATCCTGGCGTTCAATCTAAATGCCGCGATGAAGCGCCTCGTGCTCGGCGAGAGCTGGGCGACGAAACGCATGAAGGCGTTGCGCTTCCATCTGATCGGCTTGCCCGGGCGCGTGGTCAGCCACGCCCGCAAACTGATCATTCGCCTGGGCGGCGGGGCCGAAGCGCTGACGACCCTGCTCGACGCCCGCCGCACCATCCGGGCGCTGGCGCAGGGACCGGCCGGATGA
>DATNMT010000313.1:0-6061 GCA_035602495.1 Bradyrhizobium sp. | reverse complement strand
CATCTTCACCATGCACGACGGCACCATCTGGAGCATGAACATCTCCTGGGCGCTGCCGCATGTCTGGCCGGGGGCGGTGTACGGCCTGCAGGTCGGCATCGTCGGCACCGAGGGCGTCATCGACATCGAGGACACCCATCGCGATCTGGTGATGGCGACCGAGAAGCCGATCGGCGCCGGCTACACCTCGCGCAACTACAAGCCCGAGTTCGAGCGCCACGTCGATTTCCTCACCAGCTATCCGCCGGGAGACATCAACGACGGCCAGTTGTGGGGCCCGATGCGGGAGGAAACCTATTCCTGGTTCCTGCGCATCCACTCCGGCCTGAAGACGCCGCATGCGTCAGCCGCCGAGGGACACCGCAACCTGCTCCTGACCATGGCAATGGACCTGTCGGCCAGGCGAGGCACCGAGATCAAGCTGCCGCTCGAGCTCGAGGAGTTTTACAAGTAGCTCTGCGTCCTTGAGGCGCCGGGGCGACGCTAAGGTCCCGCGCAGACATAGGTTCGCGGAATCACCCGATAGGCCGTGTACCGGTAATACGGCCGATAGACGTAGCCGAGCCAGACCGCGGTCGGCGCGTCGTAATAGGCGCCGTGATACAGGTTCAACACCGGCTCGTCGCTGCAGCGGTAGGGAATCCATCCGGTATCGTTGAGCCTTCGCACGCCGACCTCGTCGGGAACGACCAGCCAGCGGTGACCGGCTTGCGCCGGCTCGGGAGCGGAGAAAGCGATCGCGGCCAAAGCGGCGGCGATCGTCGAAGCCAGCACGTTTCGCATGTTTCACGGCCTTGCATGGACGGTTATGCCGGCGGCGATTGTCGCTCGCCAGCGCCGCCGTGTCGAGCCTCAGGCCTGCTTCGCCCCGTACGCCGCCAAAAACATCCGGGTCGCGCTTTCGACCACCTGCGCGATGCGCTCCGGCGAAGGCGGGGGGGCGGCCTGGAAAATGAAGGGCAGAAACAGCGAGGCCTGGCACATCAGCATGAATTGCGAGGCCGCAAGCTGGCAGTCGGCAATCTCAAGATCCTTCGCCGTCACATGGGCCTCGAGATAAGCGGCGAAACGGCTGTTGGTTTTCTCCAGCACCTCATCATAGTAGCGCCGGCCGACCTCCGGCATCCGCTCGGCGATCGCCATTACGGTGCGGATCGCCGATCCGCCGCCCGGCCGGCACAGCAGTTCGATATAGGCGCGGCCGAAATCCCTGAGCGTGGTGGTGACATCGCGTTCATGATCGAAGTTGAAAGCTACCTTGCCCTGTTCGAGCGCCTCTTCCTCGACGATGGCCTCGAACAGCCGGCTCTTGTCGGCGAAATAGACGTAAAGGGTGCCCTTGGAGACCCCGGCGGAGCGGGCGATTTCGCCCATGCTGGCGCCGTCGAAGCCCAGATCCATGAAAACCCTCTTGGCGCCGTCCAGAATTTGCCGGCGTTTTGAGCTTTCTTCGTCACCGATCAGGTGAAGGGAATTCGGATTGGCTGCAACCATTGGTTTAGCTTTTCTGGAAAGAATTAACCCGCGGCAACGGCACGGAAGGGGCTGGCGGTCTATGGTCCGCTCGATCGAATATAACTTGACCGAACCGTTCGGTCAATGCTAATTTGAAGTTGGCGAGGCGGCGAAGCCGGGTTTTGGCCGAGCAGGCATCCGCGATTTTGTAATGGGAGGCCGGAATGGCCGCTGCGAGAGACCAGGCCGCCCGCGTTCTTCGCACTGGGCCGGATCCGGCCGACGGCGAGGCCGCGCGCGACGTTTCGGCTGCACTCGCCGACCAGCTTCGGGCTCACCTTTCGGAAGAAACGGTGGCGCGCCGCCCTATAGAGACGCCGGCAAGCCCCGCTACCGAAAAGCCAGCCACCGAAAAGCCAACCATCGACAAGCCGGCCGCTGCGCCCGCTGCGCCTGCCGCCACTGCCGCCGCCGCGCCGAAATCGGGCAAACGCCGGCTGGTGTTGATCGGCATTCTCGCGCTGCTGGCGCTCGCCGTTGCAGGCTATAGCGTCTATTATGTGCTGGTCGGGCACTTCTACGTCTCGACCGACGACGCCTATGTCCGCGCCAACAACACCATGCTGGGCGCGCGGGTGTCCGGACATATTGACGCGATCCTCCCCGGCGACAACGCCGTGGTCCATGCCGGCGATCTCATCTTCAAGATCGACGACGGCGATTACCGCATCGCGGTCGACGCCGCGCGCACCAGGATCGCCACCCAACAGGCCACCATCGACCGCATCGGCCGCCAGGTCACCGCACAGGAAAGCGCGTCCGCGCAGGCCCTGGCGAACCTTGCCTCGGCGGAAGCCGGGCTGAAGCGGGCGAATCTCGACTACGACCGGCAGCAGACCTTGAGCAACAAGGGCTTTGCCACGCACGCCACCTTCGAACAGTCCGAGGCCGGACGCGACCAGGGCCTCGCCGGCGTGAAGGCCGCGCAGGCGGCCTATGACGCGGCGCGCGACAATGTCGAGGTGACCAAGGCGCAGCAGGCCGAGGCCCGCGCCCAGCTTGCGGAATTGCAGACCCAGCTCGCCAAGGCCGAGCGCGACCTCGACTTCACGCAGGTACGCGCGCCGGTCGACGGCACCTTCTCCAACCGCCTGGTCAACACCGGCGACTACATCGTGGTGGGACAGCGGCTCGGCAACGTGGTGCCGCTCGACGACGTCTTCATCGATGCCAATTTCAAGGAAACGCAGCTCAAGCGCATCCGCCCGGGCCAGCCGGTGACGATCTCGGTGGACGCCTACGGCCATCGCAAGTTCGCAGGCGTGGTCGACAGCATCTCGCCCGCGGCGGGCTCGGTGTTCACGCTGCTGCCGCCGGACAACGCCACCGGCAATTTTACAAAAATCGTGCAGCGGTTGCCGGTCCGCGTTCGCGTGCCGAAGGATGTCGCGAAGCAAAATCTTTTGCGCGCCGGCATGTCGGTCTACGCCACGGTCAATACCTCGAACGGTGCCGCCGATGCCGACAGCGAGGCCGACCTCGACGCGCCGGCGATGATCCATCCGAAGTAGATCATGCGCATCGGGCGGCGCGCCCGGTGCTCCCGTTGTGAGCCGAGCAGATTATGGCTGACGCCACCACCGCCCCGCCCGACATGATGACCGCCGCGGCGCCGCCCTCCGAGCGGATCGCGCCGAAACGGCTGTTCGCGTTTCTGATCATGGTGTTCGGGATGTTCATGTCGATCCTGGACATCCAGGTGGTCTCGGCATCGCTCACCGATATCCAGGCCGGCCTGTCGGCAAGTTCGACCGAGGTATCCTGGGTCCAGACCTCGTATCTGATCGCCGAAGTCATCGGCATCCCGCTGTCCGGCTTCCTGTCGCGCGCGTTCGGCACCCGGCTGTTGTTTGCGATTTCCGCCGCCGGCTTCACTGTCGCGAGCTTCCTGTGCGGTTTCGCCTCGACCATCGAGCAGATGATCCTGTGGCGCGCGATCCAGGGCTTCCTCGGCGCCGGCATGATCCCGACGGTGTTCGCCTCCGCCTACACGGTGTTTCCGCGCACGAAATTCCATATCGTCGGCCCGATCATCGGCCTGGTCGCAACGCTGGCGCCGACCATCGGCCCGACGGTCGGCGGCATCATCACCGATTGGATGTCGTGGCACTGGCTGTTCTTCATCAACGTCGTTCCCGGGATCGGCATCACCATCGGCGTGCTGGCGCTGGTCGATTTCGATCAGCCGAATTTCGCGCTGCTCGACCGTTTCGACTGGTTCGGCCTGATCGCGATGGCGGGGTTTCTGGGCGCGCTCGAATATGTGCTCGAGGAAGGGCCGCAATACGAGTGGCTGCAGGACACTTCGGTCGCGGTCTGCGCCGCCATTTGCGCGGTTTCCGCGATCGCCTTCTTCTACCGGGTGCTGACGGCGGAAGAACCGATCGTCGATCTCAGGGCCTTCACGGATCGCAATTTCGCCATCGGCTGCCTGCTCCAGTTCTGCGTCGGCATCGGGCTTTACGGCCTGACCTACATGTATCCGCGCTATCTCGCCGAGGTGCGCGGCTACAGCGCGCTGATGATCGGCGAGACCATGTTTGTCTCCGGCATCACCATGTTCATGGTCGCGCCGCTGGTCGGCCGGCTGATGCTGAAGGTCGACATGCGCTACCTGATCGCGTTCGGCCTGATCGTGTTCGCGCTTGGCTCCTGGCAGATGACGTGGATCACCCGCGATTACGATTTCTACGAGCTCTTGCTGCCGCAAATCCTGCGCGGCATCGGCATGATGTTCGCGATGGTGCCGACCAACAACATCGCGCTCGGCACCCTGGCCTCGGACCGGGTGAAGAACGCCTCGGGACTGTTCAACCTGATGCGTAACCTCGGCGGCGCCGTGGGGCTCGCGGTCATCAACGAGGTGTTGAACGACCGCACCGACCTGCATATCGTCCGCCTGCAGGATCGGGTGACCTGGGGCAACGCCACCGCGGTCGAAACGCTCAATAATTTCACCCAGCGCCTGCAGGGCATGGGCGACGCCGCGCTGATGGCGATGAAGCAATTGTCGCAGATCGTCCACCGCCAGGCGGTGGTGATGGGATATGGCGACGCCTTCTTCATGCTGACGCTGTTCTATCTCGGCCTCAGCCTCCTGGTCATGCTGTTGAAGAAACCGGCCTTGGCGTCGACCGAACCGGCGCATTAATTCGCCGATATTTCGGCGATATATTGTCTGCCGATGCCGTTCATGCTTGAACGGCGGCATGACGGGCAGCCCTCCCATTTCTCACCGAGCGCCGCTCCGCCGCGTGCAGACGGCGGCGGCGCGATGGATCGCGGACTCGCTGGCGCTGACCGCGGCGGTCTGGCTTGGCGCGTTCGCGGCATTGCTCGCAATCGCGGATCGCGTTCATGACGACGTGCCGGCGCTGCTCGCCGTCAAACTGCCGCTGTTGGCCTCGCACCCCGAGCTGATCTTCGCCGGCGAGAGTCGCACCGAATATCAGGTCGATCCCGATCTCGCCGCGCAACTGATCGGCAGGCCGAGGGGGGCGGCGGTCAACCTCGCCTATGACGCGGGCGAACCGCTGGCGCTGCTGGCCGCGATGCGCCGCGCGCCGGCTTCTTTCCAGAAGGCCCATGTCGTCGTCAGTGTCGCGCCGTTCCTGTTCAACGAGGGCGTCCGTTCCGCCACGGTCTATCCGCAGGACGTCGCCGCCCGGCTCGGCGTCGCCGAGCAGATGGCTTCGTTTCTGCCGCTGCGGATCGGCACGCTGATCCGCTTCATCCGCGAAGCCTTCAATGCGCGGCTCGCCGCCGACCAGCGCACCGCCGAGCTTGGTCCGAAGCCGGCGGGCCTCGGGCTGCACATCATCGACCGCACCCAGCCGGACGATCGTTGGCCCGCCGACATCGGCTCGCATCCGCATTACGCCAATTGGGACCTGTCGGGTCCGAAGGCGCGCTTCGAGATCGGCGCGCTCTGCGACATGGTGGCGCTGGCGCGCAAGCTGACCGTGGTGGTGCCGCCATGGGCGGCGCGTTACGACCGCGCCGGCGATCCGGCGTGGCGCGAGCGGGACGATCAATATGCGGCCTTGGTGGCGGACGCTGGCCGCCGCTGCGGCTTCGAGGTCCTCAATATCCAGCAGGTTCCGGGGCTCGAACAGGCCAACTACGCCGACGAAATGCACGTCAACGCCTCCGGCGTGCCGATCTATACGCGCTATCTCGTGTCACGGCTGAAGCGTTAGCCGGGCGATGCTGTTCTCCTCCTATACGTTCCTGTTTCAGTTCCTGCCCGCGACCGTGCTGGCGTTCGCCGCGGCGCGGCTTCACTCGCCGCGCGCCGGCATCATGGTGCTGGCGGCGGCGTCATTGTTCTTCTACGCCGCCTGGCGGCCGGCCTATCTGTTGCTGCTGATCGCCTCGATCGCGGTGAATTTTTCGCTCGGCCTGCGGATGGAGGATCCGGCCCGCCGCCGCAACATCGGCGCTTTGGGCGTCGCGCTCAATCTCGCCGTGCTGTGTTATTTCAAATACACCAATTTCATCTTCGACGGCGTCAATATGCTGACCGGCGCGCCGCTGCCGTTCTTCA
>DATNMT010000306.1:0-5194 GCA_035602495.1 Bradyrhizobium sp. | reverse complement strand
GCCGGGGCGGAAGCCGACGACCACATAGATCACTCGCATCGCGGCTGTGCGCGCCGCGTCGATCAGCTGCGCCGTCCGATCGAGCAGCGCCTCCGCACCGGCGGCATAGTTGTCGACGATCAGCGTCTGGAAATCCATGACAAGCAGCGCGCTCGTCCGGCGATCGATCGAAAGATTGTCTGCCATTGCGGTCCTGCTCCTGCGCATTGATGGGTACGGGGCGTTGCAAGCGCCCCAGCCTGGCGATGGCCGGTTCCGCGATGGGTGCGCGCAACCCGCCGGTTAAGACTAACTTTACAAATCCCGTTCATACCGCTATTCATATTAAAACCAAACCGTATCGTTTATATAGACCAATTCCGGGAGGCTGGCAAGGAGGCGAAACATAAAATTGATGCGGCGGAACAATTGAGGGAAATCGCGCGGCACGAATCCCGAACCGAACGCTCCGCTCGAAACCAGGCCGTCGCCCGCGCGCGCGACAAAACCTGCGCAGTAAGGCCGCCGTTAAGCAGAGAAAGCGTCATGTGTTGGCATCGAAAGTTGCTTGTCCCGCCGTTCGCGCTGTTGGCCGCCATGTCGGTGCTTGTCGGCTGCAGCGCTGTTCCGCGAACGCCGTACACCGCATCCGATGCGGCGGCCTCGACGGTTTTGGATCTCAGTGAGCTGCGCCAATATGCGGACGAGCCGGCATCGGCGTTTCTCAAGACAAATGCCAAATTTCGCGCTGGTCCTGTCAGCTATCTTGCATTGTCGGGGGGCGGCGCCGATGGCGCCTACGGTGCGGGTGTGCTGAACGGCTGGACTGCAGCGGGGACCCGTCCCAAATTTTCAGCCGTTTCCGGGGTGAGCACCGGTGCCCTGATCGCCCCGTTTGCATTTCTTGGCCCTGCCTACGACGCGACGTTGCGGGATCTGTATACCGGCGGCATCGCCGAAAGCCTGCTCAATACGCCAAACATCGTGCACGCTGTTTTCGGTTCCGGCCTGTTCGGAAATACGCATCTGCGCGAGCTCGTGGCTCGCTATGTCGGCCAGGATATGCTTGTGGCCATCGCCGCCGAACACGCCAGGGGCAGGGACCTTCTCATCGTAACGACCAATCTCGATACGCAACGCACGGTGATCTGGGATATGGGGCGCATTGCTGCGATCGGGTCACCCCAGGCGCTGAATTTATTCAGGGATATCCTGGCCGCGTCCGCAAGTATCCCGGTGCTCTTCCCGCCGATGCTGATTGACGCGGAAGCGAATGGACATCGCTTCCAGGAGATGCACGTGGACGGGGGAGTGACGGCGCCGGTCCTGACGTTGCCGGAAGCATTCCTGTTGCGAAACGGAGGACTCGCGGCTGGTCTGCGCATGAATATCTACGTCCTGGTGAACGACAAGGTAGAACGAGACTTCAAGTTGGTGCCGAACAGCACGATCGATATCGCCGCACGGGCTTCGGCTTCTGTCACGAAAACGCAAATTCGTTCGGTGCTTTACGAGACCTATGACTTCGCTCGCCGCAACGATTTCGGATTCAATCTGACCTACGTCGACAAGGACTTTCCGTCACCCGGTTCGTTCGGTTTTGGCACGAGCTATATGCGTTCGCTTTACCGATACGGATATGACAAGGCCAAAACCGGTGATTTCTGGGCCAAGGCGCCGCCGTCGGATGACTTCCCGCAGATCGGATCTCGTTATCGAAGATCCGCAACGTTGCAATGAGAGGCGAGGCCGACATCACCACTTTGAAGCGGCTCGCGCTAACGGTCCTTAACGCAGTCGGGGAGGCGGAAGCGCAGTTCGTCGGCAAGGCCGTGACCCTCACCGACGGGACGGCGGGGACGGTAGAAGCGGTCTGGCTTGACGACTTCCACGGCCTGCGCCTCTCCATCAAAGGTCATCCTGGAAAGCGGCCTGTCTCAACCGTCAAATTCGCGCAAGAATAGATGGGTGCTCAGCGAGGCCTCACGCCGTTCAAGAACAATTTGACGGCAGCCTGTCTCCGCTGTTCCTGAATCTTTGGACGGATTGCCATGCCATGGTGTTTGTCCAAATTCCCCAGCACAAGACTGAGGAACAGGTCGGCCGCAATGGCGGGGTCCTCGACCTTGATCTGGCCGCGGTCGGCAAACTGCTGAAGCAGGCTTGCGACGGCTCGAACCCCTCGCAGCCACCCCTCTTCATGTGCGAGCTTTGCCAGTTCCGGGAACTGGACGGCCTGCGCCGCAAGGGTTCGCCGCAGCATGACCACCTCAGGTGTCGAGGCGTGGGCCAGCAGGTGCCGGCTCAGATCGTGCAGCGTCGTCTCGACGCTTTTGGAGTTGACCTTGGCGGCCTCGGCCGCCGCCGACAGGGGAGCGAGCCAGCGTTGAATCGTGGCGCGCAGCACGGCCGTGAACAGATCGCGCTTGTCGTGATAACGCGCATAGACGGTCGGCTTGCTCACGCCGGCCGTTTCCGCGACCGCATCGATCGAAGTGCAGTCGAAACCCCGCTCCATGAACAGCCTGGTCGCGACATCGAGCAGGCGCGCGTCGCGCCGCACGGCCTCCTCGCGGGTCGGACGGCCGCCGCCGCCCCGCCGGGCCGGCCGCGTCGCCATCATCGTTGCTTCCTTCGCCATCCAAAGCCCCTTGTCAGCCTGCCAAAGTTGGATTATATAAACGATACAGTATAGTTTTAATAGACCGGGTTTCAACGTGTTTCGTAACACGAATCGCAAAAGCGCCGAATACCCGCCCACGTCGTGGTCCCGGTCGCAATAAGAGGGCTCGAAAACGCTGTCCGAGACGGTTTCAGCAATTCAGGGTTAGCGCCGGCGAACAAACCCCGTCCCAAGAACGGTCGCCCGCGCGGAGCCGCCGAGCAGCCCCCTCGGCGGCTCTCCGGGGCGGGTCGGGGGGAGCGCGGCTTCTCCGGTGCGATATTTAGTGCATAATCGAATGGTTGCTGCTCCCTTCGTGAGTCCCCCAAATGTCTCTCCAGCTCTATTTCGCCTTTGTCGCCGCCTGCATCGCGCTGGCGCTGTTGCCGGGTCCGGTGGTGACGCTGATGATCGCCAACGGCCTGCGCTACGGCACCCGCGCGGCGCTGACCAACATCCTGGGCGTGCAGGCGGGGCTTGCGATCGTGATCGGCATCGTCGCGGTCGGGCTGACCTCGCTGATGGCGACCATGGGCTACTGGTTCGACTGGGTGCGCTTTGCCGGCGCCGCCTATCTGGTCTGGCTCGGCATCAAGCTCCTTCGTTCGCCGGTCGAAGGCGTCAGCGTCGATACGCCGCCGCCCCCGCCGCGCGGCGGCTTCTTCCTGCAGGGTTTTGTGGTGTTGCTGTCGAACCCCAAGGTGATGGTGTTCTTCGGCGCGTTCATCCCGCAGTTCGTCGACATGAGCAAGGACCACGTCTCGCAGGTGGCGCTGCTCGGCGTCACCTTCATGGTGATCGCCGGCATGACGGACGCGGTCTATGCGCTGCTCGCCGGCCGTGCGCGGCGCTTCTTCTCGGCGCGGCGGACGAAGGCGTTGTCGCGCGTCTCCGGCGGCTTCATGATCGGCGGCGGCATCTGGCTGGCGCTGACGCGGGCTCGCTAAAGCAGCCGCTGCGCGCGCAGCGTCGTTTCGATCTCGCCTAGAATCCGCGCCAGCCGGTCCGCCCATTGCTGCTGGCCGGCCGGATCGGCGATCAGATCCTGGCGGATTTCGATTCCGGTGTTCATCAATCCGCGCGCCTCGCCGTGCACCGGAATCGTGTAATCGGTTTCGTCGCTCACCGCATAGGGTTCGTTGTCGCCGACCACGAGCTCGGGTTCGGCGCGCAACCATTTCAGCAACAGCGCCGGCAATCGCGTGTCGCGCTGGTAAAGCGTGCCGATGTGCCAGGGCCGCGCGACGCCGGCGTACAGCGGCGTGAAACTATGCAGCGACACCAGCACGGTCGGAATGTCGCCGCGCAAACGGCCGTCGATCACCTCACGGATCCGGCGATGATAGGGATCGAAGATCGCCCTCCGCCGCGTCTCGACCGCCTCGCGCGAAATGGCCTCGTTGCCGGGAATGATGGTGGCTTCGCTGATGCGCGGGATCGCGCCTGGCGCTTGCGGCGGACGGTTGCAGTCGATCACGAGCCGCGAATAGCGCTGCGCGATCAGATGCGCGTCGAGCTGTTTTGCGAGCGCTTCCGCAACGCCGGCAATGCCGATGTCCCAGGCGATGTGCCGCTCAAGCTCGCTCCCGGTCAGGCCGAGATCGCCGAGGCTCCGCGGAATCGCCCGGCCGTAATGGTCTGATGTCAGCAGGAACGGCGAGCGCCCGGTGGCATGATGTTCGAGCACCGGCGGAACATCCTGCTCATCCAGGAGTAATGATGTGTCGCTGGCGCCGTCCAAAACCATTTTTCCTTGCCCGTTTTGCCCAGTGGGGCAGCTGATCGCTTCAGAAATAAGCAGGGATCGGTGTAGATTAAAGCGCGTAATGTCTTAATTATTGCAAACCATGCCGCTCCTGACGATTCGTCACAAGACCGAATATCGCTACGCCTACCCGGTGGCGTTCGGCGAACACCGCATCATGCTGCGCCCGCGCGACGGCCACGATCTGCGCGTGCATTCGAGCCGCCTCGAGATCGAGCCTCAGCCGATGTCGCTGCGCTGGATCCACGATGTGTTCGGCAACAGCGTCGCGATCGCGACCTTCGACGAGCGCGCCGAAACCCTGACCTTCGTCTCGAACGTCACCATCGAGCACAATCCAGCCGAGGAGTACGCGCTGACGCCGGACGATCCGGCCTATTTCTATCCGTTCGTCTATGACGACGAGGAGTTTCCCGACCTCGTGCATTTCATCACGCCGGAATATGGCGATCCGCGGGGCGAGCTGACGGCCTGGGCGCTGAATTTCCTTGACGCCGAAGGGCCGACGCCGACCTTCAATATTCTCTCCGGCATGACCCATGGCATCCGCGAGGCCTTCACCTACCGCAAGCGGCACGAGCAGGGCACCCAGCATCCGCTCGACACGCTGCAGACGCGCTCGGGCACCTGCCGCGACTACGCGCTGTTCATGATCGAGGCGCTGCGGCGGCTCGGCATCGCCGCGCGCTTCGTGTCGGGCTATCTGTTCATCCCCGGCGATCGCGCCCATGGCTATAGAGGCGGCGGCTCGACTCATGCCTGGGTTCAGGTCTACCTGCCGAGCGCCG
>DATNMT010000606.1:0-2033 GCA_035602495.1 Bradyrhizobium sp. | reverse complement strand
GGCCCGATGGCAAGGCTCCGCGAGCGCGCGCCGCGATCCATAACCACCGACGCTCAAGAAGTGCGTGGAGCTGGCTCTAACCCTTAACTTGCAGGGGCAGGGGTTGATGGGGTGGACGGCCCCCTACGGCATCGATTGTGCCAGAATGAGGTTGTTGAGATCTCAGACAAGGGAGCCGTCCGTGAACCAGATTAGCCGCATTGGAATGGATACGTCGAAGCATATTTTTCAGCTGCACGGGGTTGATGCCGCCGAGCATCCGGTGCTGCGCAGGAAGCTGCGGCGCAACGAGATGTTGGCGTTTTTCGCCAAGCTGCCGCCGACCGTGATCGGGATGGAGGCCTGTGGGGCCTCGCACTACTGGGCTCGGGAGTTGGGACAGCTCGGCCACACGGTGAAGCTGATCGCGCCGCAACACGTGAAGCCCTACATCAAGCGTAACAAGAATGACGGGCGGGACGCCGAGGGACTGTGCGAGGCGATGAGCCGCCCGACGATGCAATTCGTGCCGGTGAAAACCGAAGAGCAGCAGGCCGCCCTGATGCTGGCGGGCATGCGCGAGCGGCTGGTTGCCCGGCGAACGCAGCTGAGCAATGCGATCCGCGGCTACGCGGCGGAGTTCGGTGTGACCGCGGCCAAGGGGCTCGACAAGATCGAGCCGTTGTTGGCGGAGATTGCAGCGGATGAGGCTTTGCCGGAGCTGGCGCGCGAGCTGTTTGCGATTTACGGGGCGGAGTATGTGCAATTGCAGGCCGAATTGAAGAAGGTCGAAGCCCGGCTGATGGCCTGGCACCGCGCCAATGCCGACAGCCGGCGTCTGGCACAGATTCCGGGGATCGGGCCGATCGTCGCCACGGCGCTGGTCATGAAGGCGCCCGATCCTCGCCTGTTCCCGTCCGGCCGGCACTTCGCGGCCTGGATCGGGCTGACACCGAAGGACCATTCCACCGCCGGCAAAACCCGGCTCGGCACGATCACCCGTGCCGGAGATGAGATGTTGCGCAGCGTGCTGGTGGCGGGAGCGACCGCCGTGATCCAGCAGGCGAGGCGCGGCCGTGGCCATCCATCGCCCTGGCTGCTCGCATTGCTGGCGCGCAAGTCGTCGCCAAAGCTCGCCGCGATAGCGCTCGCCAACAAGATTGCCCGCATCGCCTGGAAATTGATGACGACGGGAGAGTGTTACAATAGCGCGCGGATGCCTGACACATCGGCACTCGCTGCGTGACAGATCGGCCGGTCGGCGGTCGCCGTACCGGTCGAGCCGGAGCTGCAAGAGAGGAGATGGTAGGATCGATCGATCCAAGGTGCGAGACACTCCGTGGGACCCATTGGCCCGTAACGGTCGCTGGCGTGTTTGGAACTCGCGTCGCGGAAAACCATCTTGGCCAGCGGTCACCAGCCGCATCAACAGGCCGGACATATGGATGCAAGCGATCCGATCAGACCTCGAAAAACTCTTGCGGCACGGGGGCCGTCCACATATGGGTCCCGGCGTTCGCCGGGACGACGAGATAGCACAGAGCTACTTCACCGCGGCCTTGAGATCAAAACCGGGATCCGCCGCCTGTTCCGGTGTGACCGACCTGTTCATGCCGAGGATCTTGCGCCCGAACACGTGGTCTGCGGCGCGGTTGACGGATTCGACGCCGACCAGCACGTCCTGCTTGTAGCAGAAGGCGGAGAACGAGCGCGCCACGCGATCGCCGCGCACCACGACGTGGTCATAGCCGGTGGTCAGCCCCGCGATCTGCAGCTTGTCGTCGCCCTGATCGCTCCAGAACCAGGGCTGGCCGTCATAGGGTTTTGCATTCCCGGTCAGCCGCGCCGCGACACAGCGGGCGTGATCGGTCGCGTTCTGCACCGACTCCAGCCGCAGCGAGCCACCGAAGCGCGGGCTTGCGAACAGCGCGCAGTCGCCGACAGCGGAGATGTCCGGATCCGAGGTCAGGAGTTGCTCATTGACGATGATCCCCGACGCAACCTCGAGGCCGGCTTGCGCGGCCAGTTCGATATTGGGCAGCACGCCGACGCCG
>DATNMT010000266.1:0-4455 GCA_035602495.1 Bradyrhizobium sp. | reverse complement strand
ACCACGGCGGCGCGCGCGGAAGTGCTGCACGAGGTGCCGCCGGCCGGAGACTTCGTGCCGGGCTACGAGACCAGCCAGTGGTATGGCCTCTCGGCGCCGGCGAAGACGCCGCCCGAAATCGTCGACAAGCTCAACAGCCAGGTCAATGCGGCGCTCGCCGACCCCGGCATGAAGGCCAGGTTTGCCGCCATCGGCGGCGAGCCGATGCCGGGCTCGCCCGCCGAATTCGGCAAGCTGATCGCGGATGAAACCGAGAAATGGGCCAAGGTGGTTCGCGCCGCCGGCATCAAGCCGGAGTAGGCCTTCGCGCATGACCGAATCCGAGAAAGCCGAAAAAGTCATCCAGGCCCTGAAGATGGCCGAACGCGAGCCGGCGCAGACGGCGTTGCCGATACTGAACGAACTCGTCGGGCTGGTGCAGGGAGATCGGGAACAACCGCTGGAAATCGAAGAGGCACGATCCAGCGCATTTCTGGCGATCTGCGAAGTCGGAAAAGCGCTGCATCGCGGAAAGCCCACAGATGGCCTGTGGGCCTCGGCCATCGACGCGACGGAACGGTGGATGTCGCTTGTGAGGTGATCTTTGGACGCAGCGACCGCCACCTCTTGCGATGCAACGCGCATGCGCGGGCTCGACAAGCCGGATCGTGACTGCAACACTGCGTCATACAAAAAGAGCGGAGGAAACCATGAATATCGATCGTCGCAAGCTGGCGGCGTTGCCGGCGCTGGCCCTTGGACTGCTGGGCATCATCCCGGCCTTGGCGGCTTCGGCCGATGAAGATGCGGTTGCGAAGAATGTCGAGGCATTCCGCGCGGCGCAGGTCGCCGCTGACGCCAAGGCGCTCGACGCGCTATGCGCCGCGGAATTGAGCTACAGCCACTCCGACGCCCGGATCGAGGACAAGCCAACCTTCATCGCCAACGCCACCAGCGGAAAATCAAAGTTCTTGTCGTTGAAATACGAAGACATCAAAATTCGCGTGGTCGGCGACGCGGCGATCGTCCGGTTCCACTGGCTGGGCGAAGCCGAGGCCGTGGCCGATGGCAAGAAAAGCTCGACCAATCTCCACATTCTGATGAACTGGCAGAAGCAGGGCGCGGACTGGAAACTCCTGTCCCGGGCGTCGACCAAACTCTGATCGCGTCAGGACGGCGGTCTTTGCTGGCGGAGAGGGATCGGCCCCTTATCGCTGATAGAGAGGCAGTTGCGCATTCCGCCATCCGAAACGCTAACATTCCGCATCGGCGCGGTGGCAATGAAATGGCTTGATGGCGGTGGCACGCTAGCGCACAATCCGGATATCCTTCTCAATCGGACTCCCGCAATGTATGTCGCCGAGAGCAAGCGCCTCACACATCAGGGCGCCAAGAAGATCATGACGACGGCCGTCGACCTCGCCGACCAGGCCGGGATCGCGATCTCCTGTGCGATCGTGGACGCCGGCGGGCACGTGATCCTGCTCGAACGCATGGACGGTGGCCGCTTTCATACCCTGCACTCCTGCACCACCAAGGCGGTGTGCGCCGCGTCAAACCGGCGCCCGACGTCGGCTGCGGGAGCGGCCGGTCAGGCACTCGACGTCAGCCACGCGATCGGGCTTGCGCTCGCCGCCGGACCTGAGCGATGGACGGCGATGGAGGGGGGTGTGCCGGTGCTGGCTGACGGCCAATGTATCGGCGGCGTCGGCGTCAGCGGCGGCGACTGGGAGACCGATTTGCGCATCGCCAAGGCGGCCGTCGAGTCGATCGGGATGAATTGGAAATAACCTGCGAGTGGCTTTGTCCGAGGCGAGACTGCAAACGGCGACCTCGGCGCGGGAGGGAAAATCGTGAGTGCTGGTCCTCTGCGCGTGGGCTGTATCGGGATGGGGTGGTGGTCGGATGTGCTGGCCGACGCCATCCAGCGCTCGGGCCAACTCGAGATCGTCAGCTGCTACACCCGTTCCGACGAAAAACGCCGAAACTTCGCGGCAAAATATGGCTGCCGGCCGGCCGCGAGCTACGAGGCGATGCTGGCCGAACCCGGGATCGAGGCGATCATCAACACGACGCCGAACGACGTGCATCTGTCGACTACCCGCGCCGCCGCTGCCGCCGGCAAGCACGTCTTCCTCGACAAGCCGATCGCCAACAGCATCGAAGACGGCCGCGCCATCACCGAGGCGTGCCGCAAGGCCGGCGTGGTGCTGGCGCTCGGCTATCAGCGGCGGCGCGAGAGCCACTTCCGCTGGATCAGGCAGCAGATCGATGACGGCCGGTTCGGCAAGCTCGTCAACGCCGAGGCCAACATCAGCCGCGACCGCCTCGGCAAGATCGATCTCACCTCGTGGCGTTACCAGGCCGCCGGGATGCCCGGCGGGGTGATGCTGCAGATCGGCATCCACTACATCGACGTTCTGGAATATCTGATCGGGCCGATCCGCGCGGTACGCGGACAACTGGCGCAACTGGTTTTGCCCGGCGACAATCCGGATGTCGCGAGCCTGATCCTGGAGCACGAGAACGGCGCGCTCTCCACGGTGAACGCCAGTTACGCCTCGGCGTCCGAGTACTATCTGATGAACATCTACGGCAAGGACGCCACCGCCTACTACGATCTGCACAACGGGCTTCGCCTGCTCAAGCGCGGCGAGATCGCGCCCGTGGCGATCGCGTGCGCCAGGAACGATACCCTGGTCGAGGAGCTCGAGGAGTTCGCCGCCGCGGCTCGCGGGCAGGGCCGGCACGAGGTCGGCGGCGAATACGCAACCATATCGCTCGCGGTGGTGCGGGCCGGCATTGTCTCGGCGCGGGAAGGACGCCGGGTCGAAGTCGCGGAGATTTTGGGACAGTGAGTTGTGAGCGCGTGGCAGCGCGGACGGGAGCGTGTCGTGAAACCAGGTACCAGAGCGTTTTCAAGCGAAGTGGAGACCGGTTCGCGTCAGGAAAACGCGTCAAATCAGGAATCCAGAGCCCGGTTTCGCTCCTATCGAAACGGAAAAGGCTCCAGCGCATGGCCCACCATCGCCGTCGTGATGGCATTGCTTGCTGCTGCGGTGCCGGCGCGCGCGCAGGACTATCCGTCCAGGCCGATCACCGTGATCGTGCCATTTCCTCCAGGAGGCGCGAGCGATGTGGTGGCGCGCATCGTCACCAATCAGATGTCCAGGATTTTGGGGCAGTCGATCGTTATCGAGAATATCGGGGGCGCCGGCGGCACGATCGGCAGCGAGCGCGTCGCAGCCGCCGCACCTGACGGCTACACCCTGCTTGCGGCGGCCATGGGCTCGCACGTGGCGGCGCCTGTGCTGACCCCGAACCTTAAATACGATCCGGTCGAGGCCTTCGTGCCGATCGGCATCACCGCCGATTCACCGGCGGTCATTATCGCGCGAAAGGATTTCCCGGCACGTGACCTGAAGGAATTCGTTGCCATCCTGCGGCAACAGGGCGACGCCGTGAAACAGGCCCACGGCGGCATCGGCTCCTCCTCGCACATGGCGTGCCTGCTGTTCACTGCCGCGATCGGCGCCAGGCCCACGCTCGTTGCCTATCGCGGCTCCGGTCCGGCGCTGAACGATCTGATGGGAGGCCATGTCGACTTCCTGTGCGAGCAATCGGTCAGCGTGTCGGAGCAGGTTCTGGCGAATTCGGTCAAGGCCTACGCGGTCTCGGCCCGCGAGCGCCTGGCAATGCTGCCGGATGTGCCGACCGCCAAAGAGGCCGGCGTCAATTATGAGATGAGCGTCTGGGCCGGGCTGTTTGCGCCCAAGGGCGTGCCGCCAGGGGTGATTGCCAAGCTTGCCGATGCCCTCAACCGGGCACTCGATGAGCCCGGCGTACGCGAGAAAATCGCCCGGCTCGGCGGTTCGATCCCCGACAAGGCCGAGCGCAACCCGGCTGCATTCGACCGTTTTGTCCGGGCCGAAATCACGCGCTGGACGCCGATTCTCACTGCGGCCGGCGCGGGCAAATAGCGCAAAAGCCTTTGTTCCGAAGAGGATGGATCACCGGGTCACCCGTCTACGCTAAAGCTTCGCCGGGTCTTCAGGTGTTGGTCCGCCGAAGCCCTAGCGAAGGCGGAAGCCCGTGATGACGGTCTGTGCTGAATTTCGGAAAATAATTTCCGAAATTCGTAAATTGTGCTTGCCGCCCGACCCAAATCAGTCGTACATATCCACCGTCCCGTCCCACTTGAGGGGCGTTTCGCGATCGTCACGAGCGCGGGGCGGGATGCGGTGGACGCGGATGGCGCTTCTGACGAGGGCGCAGATTGCGAACGGCGAAGTCGTGTGGTCCTGACGCCTCAGTGGTTGGCGTCAAGTCGGCGGAGGCAACTCCGCCGATGACGGTGTCAAAACAGCCCGATCACCGGGGAGAGTACGTATAAGCCGTAAACCATTGCGCGGGGAATGCCGGGTGATTCCGGTGCGACCTGGCTAACGCGTGTGCGTTCTGCCACTACCATTGCAC
>DATNMT010000598.1:0-4278 GCA_035602495.1 Bradyrhizobium sp. | reverse complement strand
GGGGGGGGGGGCTCTCTCCGCGCGTACTGACGATGAGTTAGGCGCAGTGCCATGCCCTTCACCCGGATCGCAAGAGCGATCCGACCTCCCCCCGCGCAGAGCGGGGAGAGGTAAGTGAGCGCATGCCGGAATGACGACCTTACCCCTTCGTCACCAGGCGCCGCACGACGCCGTCGAGCTGATCGAGGTCGCGGTAGCGGATGTGGACGGTGCCGCCGGCGTCGCGGTGATCGATATGGACCGTAAGCCCCAACGCATCGCTGACGCGCTTTTCCAGCGCCACTGTGTCGGGATCTTTTGTCTTCCCGCCGCGCGGCTTCTGCGGCTTGCGTTCGGGCACGCCCTCGACATGCGCCAGCGCCTCAGCCTGGCGCACGTTCAGGCCCTCCTCGACGATGCGCTTGGCGGCTGACAGCGGATCGGGCACGCCGATCAGTGCGCGGGCGTGACCGGCCGACAGCTGGCCGAGCGCGATATAGGCCTGCACCTCCGCCGGCAGTTTGGTCAGCCGCATCATGTTGGCGACGTGGCTGCGGCTCTTGCCGACGATTTTTGCGATGTCGTCCTGGCTGCGTTTGAATTCATCGGCGAGCGCATGATAGCCCTGCGCCTCTTCCATCGCGTTGAGATCCTCGCGCTGGACGTTTTCGATGATCATGATCTCGAGCGCATCGGAATCGGTGACGTCGACCGGCACGATCGGGACTTCGTGCAGGCCGGCAATCTGCGACGCCCGCCAGCGCCGCTCGCCGGCGATAATCTCAAAGCGGTCCAGCGCGCCCTTGACCGGACGCACCACGATCGGCTGGATCACGCCATGCTGCTTGATCGACTCGGCGAGTTCACCCAGTTCCGTGTCGGCGAATTCGCGGCGCGGGTTGCGCGGATTGGGTTTCAGGAACTCGATCGGCACCTTGCGCTGCGCGCGCGGCCGGTCCAGATGCGCGGCCTCGCCGCCGACATCCCCGATCAGACTTGCAAGACCGCGGCCCAATCGCGAACGCGCTTCGTCGGCCATCGCCAGCTCCCTTGGATTCAACTTGAGCGCTCCTGTTAGACTTCGTCTTGCCGTCATTCCGGGGCGCGTCGCATGACGCGAACCCGGAATCTCGATGTTGGAATCGCCTAATCACTTCGGGATTCCGGATCAATCCGCTGCGCGGATTGTCCGGAATGACGCAGGACTAATGCGTACGTAGCTCGCGCTCGCGCTGGATCACTTCGGTGGCGAGCTTGAGGTAGGCTTCGCTGCCGACGCATTTGAGGTCGTACACCAGGACCGGCTTGCCGTAGGACGGCGCCTCGGAAATCCGCACATTGCGCGGGATCATGGTTTTGTAGACCTTGGCTCCCATGAACTGCCGGACGTCGGCGACCACCTGGTTCGACAGATTGTTGCGCGAGTCGAACATGGTCAGCACGATGCCGTGAATCGACAGGTTGGGATTGAGCGTGGTGCGCACCTGCTCCACCGTCTGGAGCAATTGCGAAAGGCCCTCGAGTGCGAAGAACTCGCACTGCAGCGGCACCAGGATCGCGTCCGACGCCGCCATCGCGTTGACGGTCAGAAGATTGAGCGAGGGCGGGCAGTCGATCAGCACATAGCTGTAATCGGATTCCGGGGAGACGTTGTTGTTCAGCGCGGCAATTGCATCGCGCAACCGGAAGGCGCGACCGGGCGTCGTTCCCAGTTCGAGCTCCAGGCCCGAAAGGTCCATGGTCGAGGTCGCGATGTGAAGCCGCGGCACGGCCGTCGGCACCACCGACTCGCGCAGCTGTGCTTCGCCGATCAACACGTCATAGGTCGAGCAGCTTCGGTTGCGGCGATCTATGCCGAGACCGGTCGAGGCGTTGCCCTGCGGATCGAGATCGACGATCAGCACCCGCTCGCCGATCGCCGCCAAGGCCGTGCCGAGATTGATCGCGGTGGTGGTCTTGCCGACCCCGCCCTTCTGGTTGGCCAGCGCCAGGATGCGTGGATGGCCATGTGGGGTTGGCGCTTTATCCTCTTGATATACCTGATCAATTGCGGTCATGCACGGGTGCCATGGGCTGTCGCGGACGGGCTGCGCGGCTCGATGTGGTCGAGCTCGACGATCCAGCCTTGTCCACCGGTGCGGCTGGAATGCAAATGCGGTTTTATCTTCCAATATTTAGTAGCTTCGGTCAATTCGGCCTCTACATCTTGGCCTTTGAGAAACAGGGCTTTGGCGCCCCGTCTCACCAGCGGTTCCGCGAAGCCGATAAGCTGGTGTAGCGGAGCCACCGCGCGGGCGGTGACGCAATCGACCGGGCCGCTTATTCTATCCACAATTTCCCCGATGTCAGCCAGATGAACCGTGCCGGGCGACTGCGTTACGCGTAAGGCCTCGCGGAGGAAGGCGGCCTTCTTGGCGTTGCGCTCGACCAGATGAACCATGGCGCCCGCTGCATCCGCCAGCGCGCAAGCTAACACCACGCCTGGAAAGCCGCCGCCGCTGCCGAGGTCGACCCAGACTTTTGCCGATGGCGCGAGGTCGAGGAGCTGCAGCGAATCGGAGATATGCCGGGTCCAGAGATGGGGCAGCGTCGAGGGTGCGACGAGATTGGTCTTGGCCTGCCATTCCCCGAGAAGCTCGACGTAGCGATCGAGCCGCGCCCCTGTTTCAGGTGAAACCGGGGTGAGCGCTAAAGCGGCGGCCTTGTCCGAGCCGGGCCCACAAGATGCGGTTTGTTTCGCTGCGTCGGCCAATGGTCGCGCCTTGTTTCACGTGAAACAGTATTATGCCGACGCGGCAGCCGGTTTCTTTCGCGCCTCGCGCCGCAGATACGCCGCCAAGATCCCGAGCGCAGCTGGCGTCAAACCATCCAGCCGCCCCGCCTGCCCCACGGTCCGCGGCCGCGCCGCTTCGAGTTTTGAGCGAGCCTCGTTGGAAAGTCCGGGCACCGCGCGATAATCGATCTCACCGAGCACCAGCCCCTCGTCGCGCCGAAACGCCTCGACATCGGCAACCTGGCGCTTGAGGTAGACATCGTATTTCGCATCGATCTCGAGGTGCGTCGCGATCCCTGGGTCGATGGCCGACAACTCCAGCCAGATGCCACGGACTTCGGCCCAGCCGATCTCGGGATAGGCCAGTAGTTCAAAGGCCGAGCGGCGCTGGCCATCCTTGTTGAGCGACAGGCCAACCTTTGCGGCTTCGTTCGGCGTCAGCGTCAAGGATCTTGCCAGGCTCTTGGCGGCATTCAACGCCGCCATTTTGGCGCCGTGGCGCAGCGCGCGCCCCGCTCCTACACAGCCCAGCGCGACGCCCTTGTCCGTCAGCCGCTGATCGGCATTGTCGGCCCGCAGCGTCAGGCGATACTCCGCCCGCGAGGTGAACATCCGGTACGGCTCGGTGATGCCGCGCGTGACGAGATCGTCGATCATCACGCCGAGATAGCCGTCGGCGCGATCGAATATGATCGGCTCGGCTCCGCTGGCCGCCAGTGCCGCATTGAGGCCCGCAACAAGGCCCTGTGCGGCCGCCTCTTCATAGCCCGTGGTGCCGTTGATCTGCCCGGCCAGGAACAGGCCGCGCAGCCGCCTGCTCTGCAAGGTCGGATCGAGTTCGCGGGGATCGACATGGTCGTATTCGATCGCGTAGCCCGGGCGGACCATGCGCACCCGCTCGAGCCCAGGGATCGAGGCCAGGATCGCCAGTTGCACCTCTTCCGGCAACGAGGTCGAGATGCCGTTGGGATAGACGGTGGTGTCGTCGAGTCCCTCCGGCTCCAGAAAAATCTGGTGGCCGTCGCGGTCGCCGAACCGAACGATCTTGTCCTCGATCGACGGGCAATAGCGAGGGCCGGTGCTCTTGATCTGGCCGGAATACATCGGCGAGCGATGTACATTGGCCCGGATCACCTCATGGGTGGCAGCTGTAGTCCGCGTGATGCCGCACTGGATCTGTGGCGTCGTGATCTTCTCGGTCATCACCGAAAACGGCTCCGGCGGATCGTCGCCGGGCTGCATTTCCACCGACACCCAGTCGATGGTGGTGCCATCGAGCCGCGGCGGGGTCCCGGTCTTCAGCCGTCCCAGCGTAAAGCCAGCGGCCTCGAATGATTTGGAAAGGCCCAGCGCCGGCGCCTCGCCGACTCGGCCAGCGGGCCAGTTCTTCTCGCCGAGATGGATCAACCCGCGCAGAAAAGTTCCGGTGGTGATGACGATGGCACCGGCGGACAGTTCGCGCCCATCGGCCAGGCGAATGCCGGTGACGCGGCTTTCCGTGACGATCAGGTCGTCGGCTTCGCCCT
>DATNMT010000597.1:0-3086 GCA_035602495.1 Bradyrhizobium sp. | reverse complement strand
GCCTTCATCGTCGATGACTGCAAGGCACCGGTGCTGTTCGTCGGGCCGGAATTCATCACCCAGGTCCGAAATATCAAATCGCAATTGCCAGACTTGCGCACCGTTATCACGACCGAAGGCGGCGCGCCGGAATGGCAGGATTTTGCGGCGTGGCGCGACGCGCAGAGCGGCGACGATCCCAAGGTCGACATCGACAGGCGGGACATCGCGATCCAGCTCTACACCTCCGGCACGACAGGCAAACCAAAAGGCGCGATGCTGTCGCACGCCAATTTCCTCAATCTGGTTCAGAGCGGCAGCGAGGCCGAAAAGCCTGAGTGGAACCGATGGACCAGCGACGATGTCTCGCTGGTGGCGATGCCGATCTTCCACATCGGTGGCTCCGGCTGGGGCATCATGGGCCTCTACCACGGTGCCAAGGGCGTGATCGCCAGGGAATTCGATCCGACAAAGGTGCTGGATTTCTTCGAACAGTCAAGCATCACAAAATTATTCATGGTGCCGGCCGCGATGCAATTCGTGGTGCGGCAGCCGCGGGCGCGCGAGGTGGACTTTTCGAAGCTGAAATACATGCTCTATGGCGCTTCGCCCATTCCTGCAGCGCTTCTGAAGGAATGCATCGAGGTCTTCAAATGCGGTTTTGTCCAGATGTACGGCATGACCGAGACCACCGGCACCATCGTGGCGCTGCCCCCGGAAGATCATGTCGAGGGATTGGAGCGGATGCGATCGGCCGGCAAGGCATTGCCAGGCATTGAGCTTGCAATCCTCGATGCCAACGGCAAACGCTTGCCGCCCGGCGAGGTCGGCGAGATCGCGACGCGCTCCGGGTCCAACATGGCCGGCTACTGGAATTTGCCGGAAGCCACCGCCAGGACGCTCGACAGCGAGGGCTGGCTGCGCACCGGCGACGCCGGCTACATGGACAGCGACGGCTATCTCTATATTCACGACCGCATCAAGGACATGATCATCTCGGGCGGCGAAAACATCTATCCGGCCGAGGTCGAAAGCGCGATCTGCGATCACCCTGACGTCGCCGAAGTCGCCGTGGTCGGCGTGCCCGACGACAAATGGGGTGAAGCGGTCAAGGCGATCGTGGTGATGAAGCCGGGCAGGAAGGCTGCGGCCTCAGACATCATCAACTTCACCCGCGAACGCATCGCGGGCTTCAAGACGCCAAAGACGGTGGATTTTATCGAAGCGCTGCCGCGCAATGCGTCGGGCAAGATTTTGCGCCGCCATCTCCGGGATCCCCATTGGGCGGGGAAAGATCGCCAGGTGAATTAACTCGTCGTCGGAAGGGCGTCAGCGAGACAGCAAATTCGGTGATAGGGGTAGGGAAGGCTTTTGGCCTCCCCTCCCTCCGAACCGTACGGGCGGTTTTCCCGCATACGGCTCTCCAGTCGCTGGTTTCCTCATCGTGAATGTCTCGCGTGTTCAAGCGCTGTTGCAAGGGTGAACAGTCGTTGGGCCGCGAAGAAGGCGTTAGGCCATCGCTGGTGGTCGTCTTTGCATCGTCCGAACCCGGGCCGCTTGTCCTGCTTGCGCAAGACGGCCCGCAGCCGCCGCCGAACGAAACGATCAAGGTTGCGGAGTTGGAATGGTGCGGCGTGCTTGAAATAGCCGAACCATCCCCGCAGCGCCGGATTGAGATCCGCGATGATCCGCGCGAGGCTGTCACCTCTGCTGCGTATCGTCTTGGCCCTCACCTTGTCCTTGAACGCTCTCAGGCTCTTCTTTCGCACGAGCCGGCGACCCGCCTCGAACCGGTAGCCGAGGAAATCGAATCCTTGTCCCGGTTGTTGGCTGTCGACGATCCGCGTCTTGTCCGGATGCAGCGTCAGGCCGTTGGCCGTAGTCCACGCCTTGACTTCACGCAGCGCAGCTATCGCCGCGGCTTCCGTTTGGCAGAGGATCACGAAGTCGTCGGCGTAACGCACCATCCGGCGCCCGTTCTGCTCCATCAGCAGGTCGAGCGGGTGCAGGTAGATGTTGGCCAGCAGCGGCGAGAGGACTGCCCCTTGGGGCGTTCCCGTCGTCGGGAGCCAGCGCGCCATGTCCGACATGATCTCTTGCCGGAGAAAGCCCTCGATCAGCGTCAGGACGCGCCCGTCGCTGATCGTCTCGCCCACCCGTGCCATCAGCTTGTCGTGCGGGATCGTATCGAAGTAACTCTTCAGGTCGGCATCCACTACATGCGTGAAGCCTTGCTTCAGCAGCCGATCGACCTCCCGCAACGCATCTTTGCAGCTTCGTCCCGGCCGGAAGCCGTAACTTCCCGGCCGGAACTGGACTTCAAAGATTGGCTCAATGGTCATCTTCAGAGCCGTCTGCACGATGCGGTCCTTGATGGTCGGTATCCCGAGCGGACGGGTTTGCCCGCCGCCTTTGGGAATATCGACCCGTTTGACCGGGCTCGGCCGGTAGCTGCCGTTCTTCAGGTTCTCATGAAGCTCCGTCAGATACCGCTCCGCGCCCGCCGCAAACCGCGCGATGCCTTGACCATCCACGCCTGCCGCCCCCTTGTTCCGCTCGACTTTCCGCCACGCGGCTTCCAGGGTTGTCGGCCGGATGGCCTTATCCACCATGCTGAACCACTTGCCTCCTTTGACGCCGTTACCCAGCGCCGACACCATGCGATCCGTCCAGATCGAAGCTTCCGCCCACCACCAAGTCCGCGGTTGTCCGCCGGCGGCGTCTCCCCCTTGCTTAGCCTTGGCGGCACTATCGGGGTTGTCTTGCTCCATGCCAAACCTCGCGCATCCAGCTTCCTGCCTCCCTTCCCTCAAGGCGGTTTTGCTTCCCGCCCCTCTCGCCGTCAAAACGGCTGCGGTATTATGAAGGCTCTGACTCCTGACGCTCTCACCCCGAACGTCAGGTCTCTCCGCTTACTCCGCCTTGCCTTCCCGACATTCCGTCCTCACCCACGTTGGCTGTCCCACGGTCGCTTTGTACGTCGCCTCAGCGCCGAGGGTTTGTTCCAGGCTTCGCCACGAACGAGCAGGCTCGCCACAGCCCTCCGCCGAATCAGGTTCGTTATCCTACGGACTGCCAGTTCACCTCCGGATGCTCTCCACCCCGCC
>DATNMT010000224.1:0-2527 GCA_035602495.1 Bradyrhizobium sp. | reverse complement strand
CTGCACCATGCTTCGTCTCAGGGTGCAGCCTCTCATACAATTCCTTGCGCTTTCCGATGTGCGCGGCCTCTTCGGCTGGCGTGAGATCAGATTTTCCCACCAACCTTACCGCCTGAACCTGGGGCACGCACCCGAGAAGTTGGTTTTAGTTTCTAAAAGCAACTTGGTTTTCGACTTTTTGCCGTGGGTTGTCTTTTCCGGTTCTGGGTACACCATCGCCACCGCCATCGCCTGCTGGCCTTTGCTCATGTGCCGGCGGGCAATGTTGCTGGCGATGATGTAGGCGCGAGGATCATCAGGCGTCGTCGTCAGGAAGTGTATGTGGGGGGCTTCAGTTGCGCGGCGCAACTGAATGGGATGAACCCGGAACATTTATTTTCGAGTGGTGTTGTCAGCGTTGCGGACCGCGCCCCCCGCACGGACCAGCAGCCGGCCCCGCCATCCGGCCCCAGCCCGGTCG
Organism: Bradyrhizobium sp.; assembly: GCA_035602495.1. Classification (GTDB taxonomy): domain Bacteria; phylum Pseudomonadota; class Alphaproteobacteria; order Rhizobiales; family Xanthobacteraceae; genus Bradyrhizobium. Next base: position 2,067 of record DATNMT010000224.1, on the reverse strand, counting down.
GGTCTCACCCGGTGTCACGCGGCGGCCGCGCGCCGTTCGATCGGGGCCAGCGCCGCCATCCTGGCATTGATGTCGTCGACCCACGCGCCTTTTTCCTCGGCGGTGAGCGTGTGCACGCGCACGCCCGGAGTCTCGGGCGTGGCGCGCCCGTGCTCCTGATCGGTCGTCGAAACGCCAGCAGGACCGCCGCTTCTCCGCGTACCTCCCGTGCCCGTCATTTGCGTAGGCTCACGACCTTCGAAGCCGGTTCCCTGCTGACGAGGCGTTCGATGCGCTCTGCCCATCGTTCCAGCGCGGCGCGCTTTTCGGGCGCGTAGGCAGCCCGGTTATAGGTGCCGGCGACGCCGGCCTTCGCACCGCTGACGTGGTTCAATGCTGCCTCGACGATGTGCGGGGGAATCCCGATCTCGGCCATGCCGGTGGCCGCCGTTCTCCTCAAATCATGCAGCCGCCACGGTGACGTCGCCCCCATCGCGGCGTCGAGAACCTTCTTAATTGCAGACCATCCCGAGATCGCCGAGCGGCCGTTGGTCGTAAACACATAGCCCGCGGCGCTTGCGATCGGCTTCACGCCGGCGATGATGGCACGCGCCAGCGGCGGCAGCGGCACGACATGCGCTCTCTTGTTTTTGGTCCGCGACGACGGGATGGTCCAGGTCGCACCATCGTCGCTCAATTCGCCGCGCGTCATTGCGGCGACCTCGTTGAGTCGGCAACCGGTCAGCAGAAGAAGCTTCAACAGCTGCCCGATAGGTTCGCCGATCTCGCCGCACGCATGCCAGAAGGCGACGATCTCGTTGACCGTCAGCACGCGATCCCTGGCCGGCGCCGCATCCGGCCGCTGGATGCCGATGCATGGATTTGTTGCGACGATGCGACGCCGCGCCAACCACGTGAACACCGTCGACAGGGCGGCCAGCATCGCGCGGGCCATCCCATCGGTCGGCCCATCGCTGCGCCGCGGCAGGCCGGGCGCGCCGCGCAACCGCGTTTCGTCGACCACGGCCCATATGTCGTGGCCGTCGATTGTGCGCACCGGCCGGGTTCCCCAGCGCTCACACAGGCCACCTTTTATCACCTCCGGCTCGTCACCGTCCGTCGGATAGCGCAGGCCCAAAAGTCGAGCGCACGCGCGCCAGCGCCGCGTCCGTGGCTTCGCATGTTCTGCGATGAACTGGCGGGCCAAGGCTCCAAAGCCGTTTGCCGCGTTTTCGTCGTGCTCGGTGCGGCGCCGATGCTTGGAGGCGGCGTGGTCGGCGATAACGTCTCGACCCTGGGCGCGCTGGCGATGTATCTCGGATGCGAGAGCGCGCGCCCCGGCAAGCGTCAGCGGCGCGCCCAGCACCGGCGTGCCGGCCTGCTCGACGCCGGAGACATCGACCGGGCCCAGCGTCAGCTTCGCCGGCTTGCCATTGGGTTTGCGAAATCGCAGGGCGAATGATCGCTGGCCGGATTCCTGAAGAATGAGATAAAGGCCGGTGGCGGCGCCGTCACGAATCTCGCGCCGTTCCTTGCCGGGCTTGTAGCGTGCGATACCTGCGGCGGTCAGAGCCTTGGCCATGTTTGCCTCCCTTGGGGTGAGCGTGGGGTAAGCGCGCAGGGGTGTTATGCGCCGTTATGCCGCAAACCTAACATAGCCTAACGATAGGCCAAAAGCCAATGAAACACCGGCGATTTCCGCTAGCGGATGTGATCTTTCGTTAGGCAGCGTTAGGGTAAATCAACTATTGAAGCCATAGCGGTCACGGTGTCACCGCAAATAGCCGCTTGCAGCCCCGCTGATGCGCCCGAGGCCGGGTCGGGCTTGGATGGGCCCGCTGCATTCGAAATTCGCATGCTGGGCGTCCTGGCGCAGCTGGCAGGCCCAACGGCCATCATCCGGCCAGCGCCAGCCGTCGGGCATCGGTGATCCACCCCCGGACAACCTCGATCGGCCGCTTGCCAGCATGCACGGTCTCGGGCGTCGCCGTCGCGAGTCCTTCGCGCACCAGGACGGTCAACATCGCGTTCGTGAAGCCATGCGCCAGCATGATCGCCTCGGTGGCACCGAGCGGCGAACCGGCCAGC
>DATNMT010000217.1:0-3447 GCA_035602495.1 Bradyrhizobium sp. | reverse complement strand
CAGCGGATGCCGCATTCCTCGTTGCGGCCGAACCAGAGATTGGCGCCGCGATGCGGGCAAAATTGGTCGATGACGCCGACCACGCCGCGCGAGTCGCGGAACGCCAGTAGCTCCTCTCCCATCACGACGATCTTCTTCGGCGGCCCGTCGGCTTCCGGCAATTCCGCCGACAACAGCACCGGCAGCCAGAAGCGGCGCAACAATTCGCCCATTCCCGTGCCGGCGCCGCTTTCGGTCAGGAATTTGTTGTCCTCTGCACGGAGCATTTTTGTCCTCCGGATTGGTTGCTGCTTTGTTCCGAATGTGGCCCAGTCGCGGCCGGGCGTCAACGCATTCCGGGGCCAACCGGTTATATCGCGCACCCGCGACTGATATGCCGGCGATTGATAGCGTGACGCAAAGGTTGTATCGTAAATAAATACATTTAATGGTTTCGAGGCGCCAATGACTGAACCGGCAGCGCCTGACCCAGATCACAGAACCGCGAGTCGCGGAGCGACAGCCGATACCCAACAGGGCTTTTGGCGCGCGGCTATCATCGTGGGCAAAATAGCGCTTGCCATTGCCATCATCGGCATCGCATTCACGGCGGCTCACTTTGGATACGATTACTTGAAATCAGCGGGTTCAGCTAAATCGCGCACAGCAGCAGAATGGTCGAAGATCAGCCCCGCGGCGGTGCAAGAGTGGCGGCTAGCCACGGCGGATCACGAAATTATCGCTGCCGCCGTCGCGGCATGTTCCAAGATTTTTGACCTGGGAGCACAACCTGATTTTGTTCGCGCGGAGTTGCGACTGGATACGCTACCCGATGGCCGACGAAGTTCCGCCAGCGACCAGCAACAGAAAGGCGGGAATTTGGTATTGTCTAATTATCAGCGCGCCGCTGTTTACTTAAGCGATTCGATCACACGCGGACGCATCGAATCCGCGACCAACGCCAACGAGAATTATTCAAACATGTTCTGGTTTCAGATCGCAATCGTTTCGATCGGCGCGATCACTACCATCCTGATCAGCATAAAATCGATCGCGCCGGCGGACAACGCACCAACAGCAGTGAGTTTGTCGTTGTGGGTCGGAATACTCGCGATCATATTTTCGTCGGTTGGCACAGCCACCTCAGCACTGAATTCGTTCTATGGTCCGCGAGAGTCGTATCTGAAGAACGAGCGCTCGTTGGCATCGCTTCGACAATTGCATTCGGATATTGCAGTAAAGATCACGAGCGTAACGGATGCCGAGCATCCCGACAAATGCCCGAAACTGGACCCTGCCAAGAAAGACGACCCTTACAGCAAGCAGGTTCAGGATTGGACAAGCAAACTCGGAGCGATCCTCAACGCGGCGGATTCCGGAAGCTCTTCGTCGCAAAGCACGGGTAATACGACTGACCTACCTGCCCCCAAGACCCCACCGTAACCCGGGTGAGAGTGGCGGGCCGTGCCCCGCTCTCACACCGGCCGTTCGCCCTTCACGGTCACGCGGGTGCCGGCGCGGGTGTGCGGCCAATAGTCCCACAGCGCGCGGTGCTGGGCGCAGCGGTTGTCCCAGAACGCAATCGCGTTTTCGCTCCAGCGGAAGCGGCACTGGAACAGCGGGTTTTCCATGTGCTGGTAGAGATATCTCAGGATCGCGCTGCTCTCGTCGCTCGGTATGCCGATGATGTGGCGCGTAAAACCGCCGTTGACGTAGAGCGCTTTCTTTCCGGTCACCGGATGCGTGCGCACCACCGGGTGCTCGGCATGCGGATAAGACGGCCGGTCGGCGACGCCGTAATTGGCGTAGAGCCCGCGATAGATCGGCTCCCCGTCATGCAGCGCGGTGAGCCCGTTGAGATAGGCCTTCATCCGCTCCGACAGCGATTCGTAGGCGGCGTACATGTTGGCGAACAGCGTGTCGCCGCCGCTCGGCGGGCACTGCTTGATGTGGAGGATGGAGCCCATCGGTGGCTCGACGTCGCAAGACACGTCGGTGTGCCAGCCCTCGCCGTTGACGCGCGGCGAATCCTTGTCGGCATAGATCTTCATCAACGCCGGATCGTCGCCCTCATGCGGCGCGGCCGGATGAATGTGCAACTCGCCGAATTTTCTGCCGAAGGCGAGATGCTGCTCCGGGCTGATGCGCTGATCCCGGAAGAAGATCACGAGGTTTTCGGCCAGCGCCCGATGGATCTCGTCGATCTGGCGGTTGGAGCGCGCATCGTCGGAGACCAGCCTGCCGATATCCACGCCGGATATTTCCGCGCCGATGATCGGGGTCAATTTCTCGACGGCGATGGTCTCGTAGGGCTCTTGCTCGCCTGCGACGTGGCGATAGCGGGGGCCCTGCTTGCTGGACAGCGAGCTCATGCGAATCCCTCCCTGCGTCTTATTAGTTATTCAGCCATCGTAGCCCGGATGACGCGAAGCGCAATCCGGGCCGCGTTTACTCCGCCGCGGTCGGTTTGGCGCCGGCGCCGTAGCGCTGGTCGATATAGTCGATCACCATCGCCTTGAACTCGGTGGCGATGTTGGGGCCGCGCAGGGTGCGGAATTTCTTGCCGTCGACGAACACCGGCGCGGCCGGGGTTTCGCCGGTGCCGGGCAGCGAAATGCCGATATCGGCGTGCTTGGATTCGCCGGGGCCGTTGACGATGCAGCCCATGATCGCGACGTTGAGCGACTCGACGCCGGGATAGCGCGTCTTCCACGAAGGCATCTCGTCGCGGATGAAATCCTGGATCGAGCGCGCCAGCTCCTGGAAGGTGGTGGAGGTGGTGCGGCCGCAGCCCGGGCAGGCCGCGACCAGCGGCACGAAGGTGCGGAAACCCATGGTCTGCAGCAATTCCTGTGCGACCTGCACTTCCAGCGTCCGGTCGCCGCCGGGCTCGGGTGTCAGCGAAATCCGGATGGTATCGCCGATGCCGTCCTGCAGCAGAATGCCGAGCGCGGCGGAAGAGGCCACGATGCCCTTCGATCCCATGCCAGCCTCGGTGAGGCCGAGATGGATCGCATAATCCGAACGCGACACGAGCTCCCTGTAGACCGCGATCAAATCCTGCACCGCGGAGACCTTTGCCGACAGGATCATCCTGTTCCGGGGCATGCCGAGCTCTTCGGCGCGCGCCGCCGACAGCAACGCCGACTGCACCATCGCCTCGCGCGTCACCGCCCGCGCATCGAGCGGATCTGATGACTTGGCGTTGTCTTCCATCAGTTTTGTCAGCAGTTCCTGGTCGAGCGAACCCCAATTGGCGCCGATCCGCACCGGCTTGTCGTTCTTGTTGGCGATCTCGATGATGTCGGCGAATTGGGTATCGCGCTTGTTCTTGAAGCCGACATTGCCGGGATTGATGCGGTATTTGTCGAGCGCCTCGGCGCAGGCCGGATATTCGGCGAGCAGCTTGTGGCCGATGTAATGGAAGTCGCCGATCAGCGGCGTGGTGATGCCGCGCTTGCGCAGGCC
>DATNMT010000211.1:0-3302 GCA_035602495.1 Bradyrhizobium sp. | reverse complement strand
CCGCATGCTGACGGCCGGCTGCTCGTGGTGCAGGACCACCACGACCTGCAGGCCGTTCGGGAGCGTGAAGCTGGCGGGAGGATCCGACGTTACCGTGGTCTGGGCGAGCGCGCCCGTGGGGAGAAGCGAAAATGCCGGGAGCAGCACGGCGAACAGGAGGGCAGCAAGGCGGTGTGGGGACATCATGACCTGTCTGGCGCGTGTTCCGCAAAAGTGGGCACCGGCTTTTGCGACAAGAACACGCGCAATGTTGGAACGAGAACCCCGAACAGAAGCGTTCGGGGAAAAGCCGCGGCATCGTACACCGTGCAGCGGCGGGCACGCGTCACGAAGCCGCGAGACAACGTTAGCTATTCGCCATATTTGCCCTGGGCCGGGTTGTATTCCTTGTTCAGCGATTCCTTTGGCCCGGTGCCGTAAGCGAAATTCGGCGACGGCGTCTGGTAGCCCGGCGGAGGCTGGGTCAGGGAATCCCGCGTCGGCTCGCCCTTGAACGGAGCAACCTCGGCCTTGTTGCCGCCGAACAGATTGCTGAACTTGCCATCAAAACCGAGCTGCGACGGGCTCAGGATCGGATTGGTGTTGGAGTTGCCGGGCTGCACCGGATCGTCGTTGGTGCGCGCAGGCGCCGCCGTCCGCGCGGCGTTGAGCTCGCTCGGGGTCAGGATGCGGGACGCCTCCATCGGATCGGGTTTGGCCTTCTTGCGGGCGGCGATGGCGGCCTTGCGCCGCGCTTCGTCCGGATCTTTCGGCCAGTTCGGGTCTTTGATCTCGCCCTTCGCGGGTTCCGGGGGCGGCAGATCGAGCTTGGGAGGCACCACCAGCGGCGACCGCTCGCGATAGTCGATGCCCCGGTTGTCCATGTTGGTGCCGCCGATGCCGGCCATGATGCCTTCGATGACCTTTTCCTCGAAGGTCTTGTCGTCCTCGTCTTCCTGGGCACGGGCGGCCCCGACGGTCATCACCAGGCCGACGCCGAGGGCGACGGCGCCAAGCCGCAAGCCGCGGCCCAGCGCAGCCTGTGCATTCTGAACAATCCAAGAGCTGGCTTCGGTGTCGCGCATCGCACTTCCCGTTCGAGTTTTCCGTGAGCCGCACGCCGAGGCGCGATACCGCAACCTGCTGGCCAAGGTCAGTTTCAGGGCTCAGCTTCGAGGGCCCGTATCAGCCGGGATCAGGGCGCTTTTGCGGCCGGTACCTCCAGGAAGGAATCATACAATAGCGCTGCGACGCCAGCAACAATCGCGACGTCGGCAAGGTTAAACACGTACCAATTGAAGGGTTTTCCCCCGATCTGGACGTGAAACAGGGCAAAATCGACCACCGCGCCATAGGTGAAGCGGTCGACCGCGTTGCCGATGGCGCCGCCGATGATCAGCCCAAGCGCGATGGTCGCCAGCAGGGTACGCGACCGCGCCATCCAGACCGCCAACAGGATCACCGCCGCCGCCTTGACCGCGAGCAGGATTGCCTGGCCGGTCGCGCTTTCGTCCTGGAACCAGCCGTAGCTGATCCCCGTGTTCCAGGCCAGCACCAGGTCGAAGAACGGCGTGACCTTGACCGCGCCGCGGCGGGCGATGTCGAACACCTTGAGCAGCCAGAACTTCGACGCCTGATCGAGCGCCAGCACCGCGAGCGCGGCGATGATTCCGGGGCGGAGGCGGGAGGTCATGGGCAGGGCGCCGCCACAAACATCGGTGTCGTCCCTGCGAACGCAGGGACCCATACTCCGTGTCGGTGCAGTTCTGAAAGGTACGTGTTCATCTTCCTTTTTCGATCTCGGATGCCGGTGGTTAAGGGTCCCTGCGTTCGCAGGGACGACGATGGATTAGACCGCAACCCCCAGCGCCTTCCATTCGCGCAGCGCCTGCGCATCGCGCGGCGACACGTCGGGATAATCGGGGTCGCTGCCGACGGTGGGGAGAATCTTCCAGGAGCGCGCGCATTTGGTGCCGGCGGCTTTTTCGACCACGACGGCGACGCCCGGCACCGCGTCCAGACGGAATGCGCCGGCCGGTGCCTCGCCCTCCCGCACCTCGTAATTCGAGGTGATGCAGACCTCGGCCAGGTCGACATCGATCAGCGTGTTCAGGATCTTCCTGTCCGCGACGTAGACCACGGGCGAGGCCTCCAGCGATGAGCCGATACGCTTGGCCGCGCGCTCGACCTCCAGCGCGCCGGTGACGACGCGGCGGACGTCGCGGACGATCTCCCATTTCGCCGCCAGCGCATCGTCGCGATAGCCGGCAAGATGATGCGGAAACGGCAGCAGGTGCACGGAAGGGCATCCGCCGGGCCGGTACATCAGCCAGGCTTCGTCGGCGGTGAAGCTGATGATCGGCGCCAGCCATTTCAGGATCGCGTCGCACAGGATATCGACCGTGGTCAGCGCCGCCTTGCGCGTGATCGACGACGGCGGGTCGCAATACAGCGCATCTTTCCGGATATCGAAGTAGAACGCCGACAGGTCGGTGTTCATGAAATTGGCAAGCGAAGCGACCACGGTCTTGTAATCGAAACTGGCGAAGGCCGGCCGCACCACGGCGTCGATTTCGCTCAACCGATGCAGCATCAAGCGTTCGAGTTCGGGCATCTCCGGGGTGGCAACCTCGTCGCCCGGCTTGAGATGCGCGAGCGTGCCGAGCATCCAGCGGATGGTGTTGCGCAGCTTGCGGTAGGTCTCGATGGTGTTTTTCAGGATTTCCGGGCCGATGCGCTGGTCGTCGGCATAGTCGGTGGCGCAGACCCAGAGCCGCAGGATGTCGGCGCCGGACTGCGCCATCACCTTTTGCGGTTCGACGGTGTTGCCGATCGACTTCGACATCTTGCGGCCGTTCTCGTCCAGCGTGAAGCCGTGGGTGAGCACGACGTCGAACGGCGCCCGGCCACGGGTGCCGCAGCTTTCCAAGAGCGAGGACTGGAACCAGCCGCGGTGCTGGTCGCTTCCCTCCAGATACATGACGGTATCGTCGCCACCATCGACCTTGCGCCTGATGCCGGCAAGGCCGGGAAAATGCACGGGATCCTCCAGCACGAAGGCATGGGTCGAGCCGGAATCGAACCAGACGTCGCAGATGTCGTCGACCTTCCTCCACTCTTCGTTGGCGAGGCTCCCAAGGAAGCGTTCGCGGGCGCCGTCCATGTACCAGGCATCGGAGCCCTCCTGCTCGAAGGAATCGGTGATGCGCTTGTTGACGGCTTCGTCCTGCAGGATTTCGGCCGAGCCGTCGCTCTTTTCGCGCACGAACACCGCGATCGGCACGCCCCAGGCGCGCTGCCGCGACAGCACCCAGTCGGGCTTG
>DATNMT010000209.1:0-7036 GCA_035602495.1 Bradyrhizobium sp. | reverse complement strand
AGCGTCACACGCTCGGTCACGATTCAATGCTCTTAAATCAATTCAGGGGTAGGCGGCTAACGCGCTCGACGAGAGCATAGGCCTTAGGCGGGATGCAAGCCATTCGCAAGCAGATCGGCGTTTTCTGACCCGCCGGGCCCCAGAAATGATTAGCTACAATTGGGGCCAAACCCGCCCGCTGCGGCCGATTTCCCGCAAAATTAAAATTTCTTCATGTCCGGTACCGCTCGCAGGGTACGCCGGACCGCAGCGTGGCAGATTGCCGCGTCCGCGATAGATGTCAGCCTGGGGCGGTCGGCCCCGCCTGCGTCGCGGCGACGCGATGCTTGAGATCGATCCGGTCGCGCGACGAAACGCCCAACAGATCGGCCGCGCGCCAGACCACGTTATCCTCGAACTCGCTGACCTCGCCGTCGGCATATACCAGCTCCCACATCATTTCGACGATGCGAAGCCGGCCGGCCTCATCGACCGAGCGCATGATGACGCTGGTGAAGTGATAGAGATCGACCGCCTCACCCTCGACCAGGGTCGCAGACGCGATCAATTGATCGGCCGTGCCGGGATCCAGTCCGAAGCGACTTTCGATCAGGCTGTGAAGCTTGCGCTTTTCTCTCTCCGAGGGTTCGCCGTCGAGCGAGATGACGTGGACCAAGAGCGCGGTCGCCGCCAGGCGATATCCGGTATCGTCGAATGACCGCTGCCCGTGTGCGGCGGGAGCAACAACCTCGGCAATGAATTGGCGTAGTCCGTCCAGCATCGCTTGCAACCGAAAGTGCGTGAGTTGGCCGCTATTCAGCGGGGATACACGTTATATGGATGGGAAAATCGACCCGCGCAATCTCTCGATTTCGGCGATTGCATTACGTTTCGGCAATCTCTTCTTCCGTCATGGCCGGGCTTGCCCGCTTTCGCCAAAGGACTAAGGGATCTCGTAGACGACAATCTTGTCGGCAATGCCGCGCAGCGCCGCCTGCTTCTGAATAGGCGTGATCGCCTCCCGGTCCAGAACGGCGGCCACCTCGGGCGCGTCGATCACCGGCCCGGTAATATGCATCGCCTGCGAGGTCGACAGGCCCTGCACGCGTGCGGCGATGTTGACGGTCTGCCCGAAATAATCCTGGCGCTCGTTGAGCGTGACGGCAAGGCACGGGCCCTCATGGATGCCGATCTTGACCACCAGATCGTCCCTGCCGCGCTCGGCGTTGAGCTTGTCCATGGCGGCGCGCATCCGCAACCCGGCGACGATGGCGTGTTCCGGCCTGACGAAGGTCGCCATCACGGCGTCGCCGATCGTCTTCACCACCGCGCCTTTCTCCGAGGAGATGATCTCCAACAGCGCGTGGAAATGCGCACGCACCAGATCGAACGCGGCGAGATCGCCGACCCGCTCGTACAGCGCGGTCGAGCCCTTGAGGTCGGTGAACAGGAAGGTCAGCGAGGTGATCTTGAGGCGCTGGTCGATGTTGAGGTTGTCGGCCTTGAAAACATCACGGAACGTCTGGTTGCTCAGCATCCGCTTGGCGGTAAGGAACGGCTTGCGCTTGCCGAGTAAACGGTGAAGCGCGTCGGCCGCGATGAACACCGTGGGCAGCGTGCGGACGCCGGCCTGATTGTCGAGCGACAAACGCAGCGGTCCCGGACGCATGGTCGTCGTCCCGGCCGGCGCCTGCACCTTGTTGTAGATCAGCGAAAGCTGTTGACGCTCCTTGGTCGGCTCGCCCTGGACATCGATGAACTGCGCGGAATGCGTCACCGGCTCGAACACGATGACGAATTCCGGCGGCAGCTGCAGCGACAGCACCGCCTTCTCTCCCGCCGGCAGCTCCAGCGCATCCAGCGTTACCTCATCGGCCAGCGACGCGAACGACTCCTTGTTGAAGTCGACACCCGAGCTCCAGAAGATCTGCTTGAAATATTCCCACAGCGGCAGCGAGTGCGGGTCATGCGCGGCGATGCGGCGAACCCGCGGACTGACCGTGAAGGCGACCTCGACCGCCTCATCAACCGAAGCCTCGTAGCCGCAGGCGCACAGTCCGCAGTGATAGTCGTCGTGGCGGAGCGATTTCAGTGTGGAATGGGCATCGAGCACGCCGCCGCAGCCGGGACACAGCACGTTCCAGGTGAGATCGAACAGGCCCAGTCGCGAGGCGTGCAGGAAGCCGGAAATCACGCGCTCTTCGTCGAGCCCAGTCTGTCTCGAAAAATCCAGCAGATTGATGCGGTTGAGTTCGTGATCCTCGCCCTTCTCGATCAGCCGCGCAATGGCGTCGGCGACCGCCGGATCGGCAATCTGCTTCAGTACCGAATACTGGGCCTGGATCTCGCTCATGCAGGTTGCCTAGATGGGATCGCCGGCGCCTCCGCGCAATGCCCCCGTCAACGCCGCGTGACGCGGAACATCGGCGACCGGTCCGGCTGCGTCGTCACCACGCCGACCGGCATCACCGGCGCCTTGTCGAGCAGCACGATGCGGAATGCGCCGACGATCTTGGCGAGCGCCAGGGTGGCTTCCACCAGCGCGAAATGCGCGCCGATGCAGACCCGTGCGCCGACGCCGAACGGCAAATAGGCGAAGCGGTCGGGCGGCGGCGATGGCGGCATGAAGCGCTGCGGCAGGAACGCGGCCGGATCACGCCAGAGCTTTTCATGCCGGTGCAGCAGCCATGGCGCGATCAGGACGATGTCGTTCTTCCTGACCGGCATGCCGGCGATGGTGTCGGGCGCCCCGGCGGTGCGTGCGATCAGGAAGGCCGGCGGATAAAGCCGCATCGTCTCATCGACCACCGCGCGGGTAAATTTCAGCCGCTCGATGTCCAACGTCCCGTCGGCGGTTGCGATCGCAACCTCGGCCGCCAGCTCGTCCTGGGTCGCTGGATCGAGCGCCAGGACATAGAGCGACCAGAACAGTGCGGTCGCGGTGGTCTCATGGCCGGCGAGGATCATGGTCGCGACCTGGTCGCCGAGCTGAGCGTCGGTGAAGGCCTCATGGGTCTCGGGATCGCGCGCTTCGCCCATCAGGTCGAACAGGTCGCGCGGCGGCGCGCCTTCGTTCTTGCCGGCGGCGCGGCGCTCCGCCATCAACTGGCCGACGAAATGCGTCCATCGCTTGCGGAAGCGGGCGCGGGAAAAATCCTGCGGGCTCGACCAATTGAGCGGCAACACCAAATCGAGAAAATGCGGCCGCGCCAGCTTCTCGCCGTACTCCATCACGAAGTCGCGCAGCGCGGCGCCGTGACGCTCCATCCCGAACGAGAACATGGTGCGCCCGGCGATCTCGAGCGTCATCCGCTGCATCGCCCCGCGCAGATCGACCGGATCGTCACCCATCGCCTGAAGCTTCGCGATCATCTCATCGGTCGCCGCGATCATGTGCGGAACCAGCGGGGCCACCGCGCGCGGCGTAAAGGCCGGCGCCAGCGTCCGTCGCTGATGCTTCCATGCGCGGCCCTCCGCAATCAGCAGGCCTTCGCCGAGTACCGGACGCAGCACCCGGATCGAGGCGGGATTGCGCACGTAGTTCTCGTAATTGTCGACCAGCACGTGCCGGATCGCGTCCGGCGTGTTGAGAATGAAGCTGGAGCGTCCGAAAAAGCGTCCCCGGATGACATCCTCTTCGTAGGCGCGTTGCCCCCAGCTGCCGATCGGGCTCACGCGCATCGCCGCCATCCGCCCGAACATCGTCATGTTGTCGGGCGCGCGCGGCGGGCTCGGCGGCACCAGCGGCCGGCGTGCGACCGGGATGTCCGAGGCTTCCAGGATGTTCAAGCCCTCGGCTATGCTCACGGGCAGCCTCGCGAAAAGAGGACGGTGATTGTAGCTAGTAAGTCAGTTCGGCGACCGCAATCCTGTTTTCGGATGCCGGCCAGGCGCGCGCCACGATTCGCTCCTCGTTGAACAGCGCCGTGACGGGGCGTCCGGCTTCAGCGGCGGAAAGCCGCAGCGTGCTGAGCGAATCGGTCGGTACGCCCGGTGTCACGTCCGAGGGTTGCTTGCCGTCGAATAGCACCACGTCGCGGGGAAGCCCGAAATATCCCCGCGGCCGCGACATCAACACGACGCAGCCGGCGCCCGCATCCGCCGGCCCCAACGGGCGCGCGGCGCGCAGATGCACGATATCGGAGGAGCGCGGAAACGGCGAACGGTAGAAATGCGTCGTCACCGACCCGGCCGAGGTGAGCACCATTTCGAGATACCAGGAAGGATCGACCTTGGCCGGACCCCAGCGTCCGTCCTCGGCGGATTGCGAGGCATGGATCGGACCTCCGATGCGTTCGCCGGTATCGGGGGACACGCGGTAAATTTCCACCGATGCGCCGGCCACCGGACGATTGGTTTGAACCCCGTTTGGCGTGCCCGTGACGAGACCGCCGAGTTTTACTTCCGCCTCCGGTGCAATCGCCATTCTGTCCGGTTCGCGTCCGGCGATGAATTTGTAGATCTCGCGGAACGCGCGCGGATGATACGCCGTCTCGCGATGGTCGACCGCGCCGAGCACGAGATTGGTGGCACCTTTGAGCGCCGGGCCATCGAAACCGATGCCGGTCGGTTTGCCCGCTTTGCCGAGAATGCGGCCGTCCGGCTGGGCATATTTGTCCATGTTCTCGCTGCGCAGGGTCAGGAACGCGGTACCCGGCGTTACCTCGCTCTCGCCCTCGTTCAGGGAACGCAGGAACGGACCGCGGCCGTTGTACTCGCTGCCGAGATTGTCGTCCCAGTCGTAGACGCCGTGATTGGGCGCACCGCACAGCACGGCATGGCTGACGTCGGCGCCGCCAGTGCTCTTGACATAACTGCGGATCGCATAGCCGCCGCGCGAATTGCCGACCAGCGCCACCCGCGCTGCACCGGTGCGGCGCTTCAATTGCTGAACCGCCTCACCGAGTTCACGGCGCTGGTCCTCGGTCGAGGATTTGTTCGGCTCGGGCTTTGCGTCGTCGGTGCGCGACAGCGGATCGGTGAAATTGATCGCCAGCATACGGTCGCGTGGAATGCCGTTCGTTTCCATTCGCCACAATGTTGTCATCCACAGCGGCGCTTGCTCACCATTGCCGTGCGCGAAGACGATGGGAGGAATTTCAGCGGCGCCCGGGGCTGCGGATTGCGCTTGCGCGAAGGCGGCGAAGCCCAAATTCCCGGCTACCAGGGGCAGGGCGCCGGCGCCTTGCAAAATCGTCCGCCGCGATATCCGCATTTGTGATCGCTCCGTTATGATTCAGCATCCTAGCCGCCCTGTGTGACCGCTCATAGCGGGCTTAAGCACTGGACAGAGCAGGACTTTCGCGGGCATCACTGCAGATCGCGAGGCAATCAGGGCCGGCTGGCCGGCATCGATGGAACCGATCATGATCGAACAGGCGAAACGCTCGATGTTTGCCGCCGACGGCGTCGCCGCCCCGTTACGGCTGGCGGTGTTCCGGCGCATCTGGCTGGCGAGCCTGCTCTCCAACCTCGGCCTGCTGATTCAGGCGGTCGGCGCCGCCTGGGCGATGACCCAGATGACGTCGTCGGCCGACAGGGTTGCGCTGGTGCAGACCGCCTTGATGCTGCCGGTGATGCTGATCTCGATGCCGGCCGGCGCCATCGCCGACATGTATGACCGGCGCATCGTCGCGCTGGTCTCGCTCGGAATCGCGCTGTCCGGCGCCACCGCGCTGTCGGTGCTAGCCTGGCTCGGCCTGATCACGCCGCCTATCCTGCTGGCGTTTTGCTTCATCGTCGGCAGCGGCATGGCGCTGTTCGGACCGGCCTGGCAATCCTCGGTCAGCGAGCAGGTGCCGGCGGAAACCTTGCCGTCCGCGGTGGCGCTGAACGGCATCAGCTACAATATCGCGCGAAGTTTCGGACCCGCGATCGGCGGCATCGTGGTCGCCACCGCCGGCGCGGTCGCGGCCTTTGCCGCCAACGCCGTGCTCTACATCCCGCTATTGGTCGTGCTGTTTCTCTGGCGCCGCACCAGCGAGCCGTCGCGGCTGCCGCGCGAACAGCTCAGCCGCGCCATCGTGTCGGGTGTGCGCTACATCGCCAACTCGCCCTCGATCCGGATCGTGCTGGTGCGCACGCTGGTGACCGGCGCGATCGGCGGTTCGGTGTCGGCGCTGATGCCGCTGGTGGCGCGCGACCTGTTGCATGGCGGCGCGCAGACCTACGGCATCATGCTCGGGGCCTTCGGCATCGGCGCGGTGATCGGCGCGCTCAACATCGCCGAGGTGCGCCGGCGCTTGAGCGGCGAGGCCGCGGTGCGCGCCTGCGCGGTGTCGATGGCGGGCGCGATCGCGGCGGTCGCACTCAGCCACCAGCCGGTGCTGACGGCGGCGGCGCTGGTGGTGGCGGGTGCGGTGTGGATGCTGGCGGTGGCCCTGTTCAACATCGGCGTGCAGCTGTCGGCGCCGCGCTGGGTCGCGGGCCGCTCGCTGGCGGCGTTCCAGGCTTCGATTGCCGGCGGCATCGCCATGGGAAGCTGGGGCTGGGGACGCCTGACCGATGCGGCCGGCGTGGAAACCGCGCTTTTGGTCTCCGCCGCCCTGATGTTCGCCTCACCGCTGTTGGGACTGTGGCTGCGAATGCCGCGGATCGGCGCCCGCGACGAGGATGCGGAAGTGCTCGCCGATCCCGAGGTGCGGCTGATGCTGACGGCGCGCAGCGGCCCGCTGGTGGTCGAGATCGAATACCGCGTCGACCAGGAAAGCGCCCGCGCCTTCCACAATGTGATGCAGGAAGTGCAGCTCAGCCGCCAGCGCAACGGCGCCTATGGCTGGTCGATCGCGCGCGACATCGCCGATCCCGAACTGTGGACCGAACGCTATCATTGCCCGACCTGGCTCGATTATCTGCGCCAGCGCAACCGCTCGACGCAATCGGAGCGCGCGCTGCATCAACGCGCCATCGATTTTCATATGGGCCCGGATCCAATTCGCGTGCGCCGCATGCTGGAACGTCCGTTCGGATCGGTGCGCTGGAAGGAAGAAACGCCCGATCGCGCCGCCAGCGAAGTCTTGCCGGTGGTCGCATCGGCGGCGGGCAGCAGCACGTAGTT
>DATNMT010000208.1:0-2167 GCA_035602495.1 Bradyrhizobium sp. | reverse complement strand
ATCCATGGTTACGAGCGCTACCGTGACGACCTGGCCTTGATGTATTTCGCCGACCTGGATCCGACCAACGGAAGCCTCCATGCGCTCAAACTGGTTCCCCTGCAGATCAAGAACTTTCGTCTCTCCATTCCATCGTGGCGGGACATCGAATGGATCCAGCAGACACTGGATGGGAGATGTCAGCAGTTCGGAACAAGGGTCATTCTTGATTCCGAACGGCAGCTTGTAGTTATCGGGTCTAGGGCAGGGACCTAACTCCGGTCACAATACCTCCCGTGGACCGCTTTTGTGAAGGTTTGCGGATGCCGGCCCCATGATGGTGGCGCCGCGCACACCGGGGCCGGCGTACGCAAACCTCCAAGGGAGGAAACCGCGGGAGGTGTGGCGAGGTCTTGCGTCAGACGCTATGGGGATTTCGACGCTGGCGGTCTGTTGCCGAGGTGCGTTGAATGCTTGTTTGGAAGGCGACCGATGAAGCGAGGAGCCCGGTCGGCCGGTCGCGAGATGCGGAATCGGAGTTGGGCAGTGGTGATCGAGCGACACGACGGCTATCGAGGGTAGCGCGAGGGCGAGCATGATCATTGCTGGTCGAGAGCCTGCGAAGCAGACGGGCAGTCTTGTAATTTTGCCGCGCACCGATCTTGATCATGATGTGTCGATCCTAATCACGGCGGCGGAAGTCGCCGGACGGTAGCGCGGTGAGGAGCCGCGTCGGAACCTCTCGATGATAATCATGCGACCGCCGCAGCACGGACACGGGTGCGAGAGCGGCTTGGGCTCGTTAGCCTCGGCACCGCAGGTCACCGCGGCCTCGGGGTGTGTCGCCTGCACGTCCAGCAGGCGGCGCGCTTGAGCGATGTTGTCGGCGCGGGTGCCGCTGGCAAGCAGGCCGTAATGGCGAATGCGGTGGAAGCCTTGCGGCAGGACGTGGATCAGGAATCTGCGGATGAACTCGGTGGCGGCGAGTGTCATGACCTTCTGGCGATCACGACCTTCAGCGCGATAGTCCTTCCATCGGAAGGTCACGCCGTTGCGGTCGCAGGCAATCAGCCGGCTGTTGGCGATGGCGACACGATGGGTATAGCGCGACAGATAGGCCAGCACGGCCTGTGGGCCGCCAAACGGGCGCTTGGCATAGACGACCCATTCGGTTCGGCGCAGTGGGGCGAGATGCGCCGCGAACGCCTGTGCGTCGGCGAGAGCGGCGTGATCGCCGAAGAACTTCAGGCGGTCGGCGCGGTGTGCCGCGAGCAGCTTCTCCAGGAAAAGCCGACGGAACAGGCGCGAAAGCACACGCACTGGCAGGAAGAAGCCGGGCCGGCACGCCACCCAGCGCTCGCCGTCGAGCGAGATGCCGCCGCCCGGCACGATCATGTGGACGTGCGGGTGATGGGTCATGGCCGAGCCCCAGGTATGGAGAACCGAGGTGATGCCAACGCGGGCGCCGAGGTGCCTGGGGTCGGCAGCGATCGTGATCAGGGTCTCGGCCGAGGCCTTGAACAGCAGGTCGTAGATGACGGTCTTGTTCTGGTAGGCGATATCGGCGATCGGACCAGGCAGCGTGAACACGACATGATAGTACGGCACCGGCAGCAGATCGGCCTCGCGCGCGGCCAGCCAGTCCTTTGCCGCCGCGCCCTGGCACTTCGGGCAGTGCCGGTTGCGGCAAGAGTTGTACGAGATCTGGCTGTGCGCGCACTTCTCGCAGCGCGCGACATGTCCGCCGAGTGCTGCCGTGCGGCAGCTCTCGATCGCCGACATCACCTTCAACTGACCGAGGCTGACATGGCCGGCATTGGTCCGGCGCCATGCCGGGCCGTGGCCGCGGAAGATGTCCGCGACCTCCAGCGATGGACGCGACACGCGCCGCGCTTCAGGTGGGCGGCTCAGTGCCCTCCTTGAGCTTGCCCGTAATGCGATCGAGCGGGCTCATGATCTCCCGGATAGTCTTGGTGGCGACGCGGGTGTAGAGCGACGTGGTGTCGAGCTTGGCGTGCCCCAACAAGACCTGGATCACCCTGATATCGGTGTTCTGCTCCAGAAGATGCGTCGCAAAGCTGTGACGAAGGGTGTGCGGGGACACCTGCTTGCCGATCTCGGCCATCTGGGCTGCGGTATCGCAGGCGCGCCTGAGCTGGCGCGCCGTCATCGGGTTGACCGGGTTCAT
>DATNMT010000203.1:0-3095 GCA_035602495.1 Bradyrhizobium sp. | reverse complement strand
AATTCCGTCACCAGTTCGATCTTGCGGATGCGCTTGAACGGCGCCAGCCGCGTGTGCAAATGCCGGAAGATCGACAGCGCGGTCTCGCCCGAGCGCTCCGCCCCCGACACCAGCAGCACATAGGCCTTCGGTATGGCAAGCCGGATCGGATCGGGGCTGGGAACGACGGCGGCTTCCGCGACGGATTCGTGCTCCAGCAGAATACTCTCCAGTTCGAACGGGCTGATCCGGTAATCCGATGATTTGAACACGTCATCGGAACGCCCGACGAAAGTGAGATAGCCCTCCTCGTCGGCAAAAACCACGTCGCCGCTGCGATAGAGTTCGCCGTCGGCGCCGCTCAACTTGCCGTCGTCGCCCTGATAGCCCTGCATCAGGCCGGCGGGCCGGTCATCGCCAAGCACCAGCGTGACCTCGCCCTCTTTCGTCACATGGCCGTCGATATCGGTGATTTGCACGCGATAGCCCGGCAGCGGCCGGCCCATCGATCCGACCTTTACCTGTTGCCCCGGCGAGTTGCCCGCCAATGCGGTGGTTTCGGTCTGGCCGTAACCGTCGCGGATGGTCAGTCCCCAGGCCGCGCGGACCTGATCGATCACCTCCGGATTGAGCGGTTCGCCGGCGCCGCAGACTTCGCGCAAGGAGACCTTGAAGTCGGCAAGCCGCTCCTGGATGAACAGCCGCCACACCGTCGGCGGCGCGCACAGCGTGGTGACACCGCAGCGGCCGATGGTCGCCAGCAGCCCCTTGGCGTCAAAGCGCGGCTGGTTGACCACGAACACGGTGGCGCCGGCATTCCACGGCGCGAACAAACAGCTCCAGGCGTGCTTGGCCCAGCCGGGCGAGGAAATGTTGAGATGGATATCGCCCGGCTGCAGGCCGAGCCAGTACATCGTCGACAGGCCGCCGACGGGATAGCTGCGCTGGCTGTGGCGCACCAGTTTTGGCTTTGCCGTGGTGCCCGAGGTAAAATACAGCAGCATCGGATCGTCTGATTTGGTCGGCCCGTCCGGCTTGAAAGTTTCCGGAAACTCCGTGGCCTGCTCAAAGGCCAGCCAGCCATCCTGCTTCGAGGAGGCATTGACGGCGATGCGAACCAGCTTTTCGCCGCCAAGGCCTGCAAATTTCGCGACCTGGTCCTGCGTCGCCACCACCACCCGGGCGCGGCCGCGATCGAGCCGGTCGCGCAGTTCGTCCGGCGTCAACAGCGTGGTCGCCGGGATCACGACGACGCCGAGCTTCATCGCCGCCAGCATGGTCTCCCAGAGCGGGACGACGTTGCCGAGCAGGAGCAGCAGATGATCGCCGCGCTTCAATCCCTGCGCGCGCAGGAAATTTGCCACCTGGCTGGAACGGCGCGACAAGGCTTCGAACGACAGCCTGGTCTCGCGGTTACTGCCGGCATCGACGATCCACAGCGCCGGGCGATCCTTGCTTTCAGGATCGCGCGCCAGCTCCGCGTCGAACCAGTCCAGCGCCCAGTTGAACGGCACCGGATCGGGCCAGCGAAAGCCCTTTACCGCCGCATCGTAGTCGGAGCGATGCTGAAGCAGGAATGCGCGGGCTCGCTGGAATGTCGTCATCGGCGGCCCATCATTTGCCGGCGAGTCCGCGAACATGCTGGATGATCCCGGAGAAATCCATCCCGCCATTTCCGGCGGCATCGAACGCCTTGTAGATTTCCTGCGCGTGCTTGCCGAGCGGGGTCGCGGCGCCAGCCGCCTTGGCCGCATCCTGCGCCAGCGTCAGGTCCTTCACCATCAGCGCCGCCGCGAAGCCGGGTTTGTATCCGTTGTTGGCAGGCGACGCCGGAACCGGGCCGGGCACCGGGCAATAGGAGGTCAGGGCCCAGCATTGCCCCGAGGAGGTCGAGACGACGTCGAACAGCGCCTGGTGCGAAAGTCCCAATTTTTCGGCGAGCGCAAAGCCTTCGCTGACCCCGATCATGGAGACGGCGAGGATCATATTGTTGCAAATCTTCGTCGCCTGCCCCGCACTCACGCCGCCGCAATGCACGATCCTCTTGCCCATGCCTTCCAGCACGGGTTTCGCTGCCGCGAACGCCTTGTCGTCGCCGCCGCACATGAAGGTCAGCGTCGCGCCCTTGGCGCCCCCGGTGCCGCCGGAGACCGGCGCGTCAACCGAACGAACGCCATGCTCGGCGGCCAACTCATGCGCCTGTTTTGCGCTCTCCACATCGATGGTCGAGCAATCGATGATCAGCGTGCCCTTGGTCATGGCCGGGATGACATCGGTCCACACCGAGAGCACATGCTTGCCGGCGGGCAGCATGGTGATGACGACGTCGGCGCCCGCTACCGCGCCGGCCGCGCTGTCGGCGACCGCAGCGCCATCGCTCTTGGCCTGTTTTCGCGAGGCTTCCACCAGATCGAACGCCACCACCGTGTGGCCGGCCTTGACCAGGTTGGCGGCCATCGGCCCGCCCATATTGCCGAGGCCAATGAATGCGATGCTTGCCATGTTTCCCTCCGCCTGAGCGTTTCTGGTCTTAATCGAACTTCAATTCGTCGGCGCCGATCTCCGCGAAGTAAGGCGCCACCATCTCCGGCGTCACGTCCTCGATCCCGGGCGGCGACCAGCGCGGATTGCGGTCCTTGTCGATCACGGCCGCGCGCACGCCCTCGCGGAAATCGTCGCTGGCGAATACTTCCAGCGCGGCACGATATTCCCGCACCAGGCATTCTTCCAGCGAGGACGAAGCCCGCGCCAGCCGCAGCAATTTCAGCGCCACCACCATGCCGCGCGGCGACTTCTCGTTCAATGTCTTCAAGGTCGATTGCGCCAGTTCGGAGCCGTCCCGCTGCAGGCTCGCGACGACATCCTGCATCCGGTCATGGGCAAACCAGCGGTCGAGCTGCGGCTGGAGCGCCGCGACAGGTCCGGCGGTCTCGCCGGTCGCGAAATGATCTATCGCGGCTTTCACTTCAGCGGCGTTCGCGCCGGCGCGAAGGTTGACAAGCGCCTCGCGCAGCGCGGCAAGTTTGCCGGAAGGTACCACCGCATCGGCAAATCGCGCATAGATCGCGTCCGGGCCATTCATGGTCTGGCCGGTCAGCCCGAAATAGGTGCCGATC
>DATNMT010000188.1:0-3762 GCA_035602495.1 Bradyrhizobium sp. | reverse complement strand
CCCGATCATGGTGCGCCAGGAGCGCATCGGCATCCACATGGCGGACGCGATCTCACGCGTCACTTCGGGGCGCTCGATCGGCGCGTTCTGCATGCAGCACGGCCCCGGCGCGGAAAACGCCATGGGCGGCGTGGCGCAATGCTACGGCGAATCCGTCCCCGTGCTGGTGCTGCCGATGGGCTACGCGCGGCGGATCGCCAATATCGACCCGAACTTCAATTCCAGCCAGGCGATGAGGGCTTTTGCGAAATCCTCCGAACCGATCAACCTGGCCACTGAGGTCGGCAACATCTTCCGCCGCGCCTTCACAAAGCTGAAAAACGGCCGTGGCGGACCGGTGATCGTCGAAATCCCTTCGGACATGTGGAACGAGGAGGTGCCGGAGCCACTGAACTATACGCCGGTGCTGCGCACCCGCTACGGCGCCGATCCCTTGCATGTGAAGGAAGCCGCGGCGCTCTTGATGTCAGCCAAGCGGCCGGTGATCTATGCCGGCCAGGGCGTGCATTACGCCAGGGCCTGGCCGCAACTGAGGCGGCTGGCCGAACGGCTCGCCATCCCCGTCACCACCAGCCTCGGCGGCAAATCGTCCTTCCCGGAGACGCATCCGTTATCGCTCGGCTCGGGCGGATTGGCCGTGCCGCGCGCGGTGCCGAAATTCCTCGGCGAGGCCGATGTGATCTTCGGCGTCGGCTGCTCGTTCACGGAGACCAATTTCGGCATCGCCATGCCCAAGGGCAAGACCATCATCCATTCGACGCTGGATCCTGCGCATCTGAACAAGGACGTCGAGGCCAGGATCGGGCTGGTCGGCGATGCCGGTCTCGTGCTCGACGCGCTGCTGGAAGAAATCAACAAGAGCGTCACTTCGGACCGCGATGCGTCGGCCGTCGCCGCCGAGATCGCCGCCTCGCACAAGGAGTGGCTGGCCAAATGGATGCCCAAGCTGACCAGCAATGACGCGCCATTAAACCCCTACCGCGTGCTCTGGGATCTGCAGCACACCGTCGACATCAAGAACACCATCATCACCCATGATGCCGGCAGTCCGCGCGACCAGCTCTCGCCGTTCTGGAAGCCGGTCGAACCGTTGTCCTATATCGGCTGGGGCAAGACCACGCAGCTCGGCTACGGCTTGGGCCTCGCGATGGGCGCCAAGCTCGCAAAACCCGACAAGCTCTGCATCAACGTCTGGGGCGATGCCGCGATCGGTTTCACAGGCATGGATTTCGAGACCGCGGTGCGCGAGCGGATTCCGATCATGTCGATCCTGTTGAACAATTTCAGCATGGCGATCGAATTGAAGGTGATGCCGATTTCGACCCAAAAATATCGCTCGACCGATATCTCCGGAGACTACGCCGCCATGGCCCGTGCGTTCGGCGGCTATGGCGAGCGGGTGACGAAGCCACAGGACATTATCCCCGCGATCCAGCGCGGCATTGCGAAGACCAAGGAAGGGATCCCGGTGCTGCTGGAGTTCATCACGTCGAAGGAAACCGAGGTTTCGAGGCCGGGAACGTGAACTTGACCGGTTTTTGGGCTTAACCGCGACCAAAGACGACGCTGGCCCGGATGTGCCCGGAATGAAATAATCGGATATTGTTGGATTGGCCGGCCCGAGAGCAGCAAGCTTGGATCGGCGAGATTTTGGTGGGGCGCGGCGCCGTCAAGCGCACGCGCGCCCTGCACGAATGGATTTGAGTGAATGACCGCGCTTTCCCCGGACGTGGTGGCCGATCTCAGGCAGGAGAACGCCCGGCTGCAGGCCGAACTGCGCGCCGCCCGGGAACGTCAGGCCGGCAGCGCCGAAATCCTGCGCGCCATTGCCGACGCCTCAGGCGATGCCGAGCGGTCGCTGCAGCGGATCGCCGAGATCACCGCCCGCCTGTTCGATTGTCAAAGCGTCCGGATCAGGATCGCCGAAAACGGCGAGTGGACCCGCACGATAGGCGTCGGCGCCACCGCGGAACGCGTCGGCGCGGAGGTTGCCGCTGCCCAGTTGCGGATCGGCGGCAAGAGCCTGCCCGGCACGGTGTTGCACGAAAACCGGCAAATCCACATTCCCGACATCAACAATCTCGATCCGTCGATGGCGGAGTGGCCAGGTCTTCCGCCCGCACGCGCCGCCGGCGCCCGGGTCGTCGCCGGCACGCCGTTGCGGCGCGAGGGCAAGGCCATCGGCGTGCTGGTCGTCTACCGCGATCGTCCCGAACCGTTCAGCGCCGACGAGCTGACGCTCCTGCAAAGTTTCGCCGACCAGGCGGTCATCGCCATCGAGAACGCGCGGCTGTTCAATGAGACGCAGGCGGCGCTCTCCCGGCAGACTGCGACCTCCGATATCCTGCGGGTGATCAGCGGGTCGCCGACCGACGTGCAGCCGGTGTTCGATGCCATCGTGCTGACCGCCGCGCGGCTGCTCGGCCGCGACATGGCATTCGTCCTGCGTTGCGATGGCGCCACCTATTGGTGCGCAGCCATGGCCGGGCCGGAAGGACCGCTCCCGGTGCTCGATCCTGCGCCCGTGCCGATCGATCCCGACGCCAACTTCCCGTCGCGCGCCATCGTCGCCAGGAAAAACCTGCATCTGCCGGACTGGTCGGCAATCGAGCTGCCCGAATACGAAGGCCACATCCGAGAGACGTACGGGATCAGCTCGGCGCTATACCTGCCGCTGCTGCGCGAGGGCGAATGCATCGGCGTGCTGGGGATGGCCGGAAAACGAGCTGGCAGTTTGGGCGAAAACGAAATCGCGCTGGCCGAATCGTTCCGCGACCAGGCCGTGATCGCGATCGAGAACACCCGGCTGTTCAACGAGACCCGGGAGGCATTGGAGCGGCAGACCGCGACCGCCGATATCCTGAAGGTCATCGCCAGTTCGCCGTCGGACGTGCAGCCAGTGTTCGAGGCGATCGTGGGAAGCGCGGCAAAGCTGTTCGAGCCTTGCGCCGCGACCATTGTCACCCTGAGCGACGAAAACCTGCACTGGAAGGCGACTGCGGTGCTTCACCCCGAGTTCGACGTTGAACGTGCCAAGGCGATCTATCCGCTGCCATTCAAGCCGGATCACTTCCCTTCTGCCCGGGCCATCGCGGAACGGCGCATTGTCGAGATTCCGGATAGCGAAGCGCCCGATACCTCCGACACCCCACGGCAGGCGGGACGGATCAGCGGATTCCGGTCAGCCACTTTCGTGCCACTGATCAACGGCGCCCAGGGTATCGGCACGATCATACTCACCCACCCGCAGGCCGGCTTCAGACTTTCCGAGAAACAGCTCGCCTTGGTCCAGACCTTTGCCGACCAGGCCGTGATCGCAATCGAGAACGCGCGGCTGTTCAACGAGACCCAAGAGGCGCTGGAGCGCCAGACCGCGACCGCCGAGATCCTGAAGGTGATCGCGAGTTCACCGTCGGATACGACGCCGGTGTTCGAAGCGATCGCGACCAGCGCCAACCGCCTGCTCGGAGGATTCTCCGCTGCAGTCTTCCGCTTCCTCGACGGCAGCGTCCATCTCGCCGCATTCACGTCGGTCAGTCGGGCTGCCGATGCAGCACTCAAAGCGGATTTCCCCAAGCCGGTCGATGAGTTCGAGGGGTTCCGACTGGCCGAGCAAGGCAAGCCGTTCCCCATCGCGGACACCGAAGAAATACCGGACCCGCCGGAGCTCAGGGAGATCGCGCGGCTGCATGGCTTCCGCAGCATGCTGTTCGTGCCCCTGATGAACGGCCGCGTCCTGATCGGCATCATCAGCGTGACGCG
>DATNMT010000175.1:0-3278 GCA_035602495.1 Bradyrhizobium sp. | reverse complement strand
CATGCTGTCATTGGCCAGTTGGGCGAGCACGCCGACCGAGCCTGAGCGCTGAATTGTTCCGGCGGCGGGCTCACACTCGCCAGCGATCACGCGCAACAGCGTGGACTTGCCGCAGCCGTTGCGGCCGACGACGCCTGTTCGCTCGCGTCCTATCGCGAGCGTCAGTCCGTCGAAAAGGGGGCGGCCGTCAGGGGTGGTGAGGGAGATCGAATCCAGCGTGAGGAACGCGGTCATGGAGAGCTTCCGAAATGGACAGGGGGCGCGTCGCGGCGTGCTTTGCGATGTCCATTGCAGGCTCCATGGGTGTGATCGGTCTTGAGCGCGTATCCTTAAGGCACTTGCGGGCGTCAGCGCAAGGGCGCCGGCTCATGGCAGCAGACACAAATCTTGTTGCCGTCCGGATCGCGAAAATAGGCGCCGTAATAGTCGGGTGATAGTGCGGCCGCAAGCCGGGTGCGCCTTCGGATCGGCCGCCCGTTTCGAGTGCGATTCGATGGCAACGATCGACGGCCTCGCGCGTGGAGGCGAGGAAGGCGGTCATGCCGCCATTGCCCGAATTCGCCGGCTGGCGATCGTAGGGAAGCCCGATGAAGAACAATGGACGCTTGGTCCCCGGAGCGGCCCAGGCCGCCCATGATTCCTGCGGTTGGCAGACCCTTTGCTCGAAGCCGAGGGCCTTCATGACGGCCGCGTAGAAGGCATACGACCGCTCGAAATTCGCGATGCCGACATGGACATGAGAGAACATGGTGGTGCTTCCAGGCGCGAAATGAGTTCGCCGGCCAGCCCAGCCGCGACGAGCGCGCAGCTATGACATAACACGCGCCGGGCTCGGGCCTAGCCCGCGCCCAGCGCGACCGCGACGTTGTAGGTCAATAGACTCGCGGCATAGGCGAGCGCCAGCATGTAGGCGAAGGTGACCGCCATCCATTTCCAGCTTCCGGTCTCGCGGCGGATCACGGCGAGCGTCGAAGCGCATTGCGGGGCGAAGATGTACCAGGCGAGCAGCGACAGCGCGGTCGCGAGGCTCCATTTGGTGGCGAGCACCTGACCGATCTGCTCGGCCGCTTCCTTGCCGCCCTCGATCGCATAGACGGTGCCGAGCGCCGCGACCGCGACCTCGCGCGCGGCCATGCCCGGAATCAGTGCCACCGCGATCTGCCAGTTGAAGCCGAGCGGCGCCAATAGCGGCTCCAGCGCCTTGCCAATGACAGCGGCCAGGCTGAAGTTGATGGCGGGACCCTCGGCGCCGGCAGGCGGCGTCGGAAACGACGCCAAAAACCAGATCAGCACCATCATCGAGAAAATCGTGGTGCCGGCGCGCTGCAGGAACATCTTTGCCCGCGTGTAAACGCCGATCGCGATGCTTTTCAGCCGCGGCATCTTGTAGTCGGGCAGTTCCAGCATGAACGGCGCCGGCGCGTAGTCGCGCCACATGAAGAATTTGATCAGGAACGAAACGCCGAGCGCGCTAGTGATGCCCGCCGCGTAGAGGCCGAACATCACCAGACCCCGCAGATTGACAAAACCACCGACCTGGGTGTCGGGAATGAAAGCGGAAATGATCAGGGTGTAGACCGGGATCCGCGCCGAACAGGTCATCAGCGGCGCGATCAGGATGGTGGTCAGCCGGTCGCGGCGGTTGTCGATCACCCGCGTTGCCATGATGCCGGGGATCGCGCATGCAAAGCTCGACAACAGCGGAATGAAGGCGCGGCCGTGCAGGCCGGCGCCGCCCATGATGCGGTCCATCAGGAACGCCGCGCGGGCCATGTAGCCGAAATCTTCCAGCAGCAGAATGAACAGGAAGATGATGATGATCTGCGGCAGGAACACGATCACGCTGCCGACCCCGGAAATCACGCCGTTCTGCAGAAAACTTTGCACGAGGCCGGCGGGCAGGGTGTCATGCACGAGTTGCCCGAGCGCGGCGAAGGCCTGCGACAGCAGCTCCATCAGCGGCTGCGCCCAAGCGAACACCGCCTGGAACATGACGAACAGGATAGCCGCGAGGATCGCAAGCCCTGCGACCGGGTGCAGCACCACGGCGTCGATCCGCGTGGTCCAGGTATCGGGCTTTGCCGGCAGGCTGACGGTCGCCGCGATGATGCGATCGGCCTCGCGCTGGGTGGCGCGCAACTGCGCGACCGTCAGCGGCTGCCAGCGATTTTCCGCGGGCGAGGTTTGCGCCTGCGCCGCGATTTCGTCGGTCCGGCGCAACAGATCGGCGGTACCGCCCTTGCGCACCGCGATCGAGGTGACCACGGGAACGCCGAGCGCCTCCGACAGCCGCGCCACATCGACGGTGACGCCGCGGCGGGTCGCGATGTCGAACATGTTGAGCACCAGCATCAAGGGCCGGCCGGTGTTCTTGAGTTCGAGCAAGAGGCGAATGGTCAGCCGCAGGTTGGTGGAATCGGCGACACACAGCACGAGGTCCGGCACGGCTTCGCCTGGTGCGCAGCCGAGCACCATGTCGCGGGTGATTTCCTCGTCCGGGCTGCGGCCGCGCAGCGAATAGGTGCCGGGCAGGTCGACCACCGAAACCTGGCGGCCGAGCGGCGTCACGAATGAGCCTTCCTTGCGCTCCACCGTGACGCCCGGATAGTTCGCGACCTTCTGGCGGCTGCCGGTCAAAGCATTGAACAGCGAGGTTTTGCCGCTGTTCGGCGTGCCCACCAGGGCCAGATGCATCAATGGAGCTTCCATGGGCTTGAGCGTCCGGTCGCCTCAGGCGACGATGATGGCCATGGCCTCGCGCCGGCGCACGGCGATCGTGACATTTTCGACGCGGACCGCGATCGGATCGCGCCCGAGGATACCCTCGTGCAGCACCTCGACCCTGGCGCCTTCGACGAAGCCGAGTTCGATCAACCGGCTTTCCAGCTCATTGGCCGACAGCGCCGAGCCGGCATCGCCGGCGGCGAGACGCTGGATCACGCCGGAATAGCCGCGTTTGGCTTCTCCCAGCGGCAAATGTGGACGACTGCCGTTTGGTTTGGTCATGATGTGTATTTCCAACCGGCGAGCGGCGGGTCAAGCGGCGCGATCAAAATGCGGACGCACCTTAGAGCGATTTTAAACAGGTCACATGCCTTCCTGCCAATCGAGCGTTCCAACACATTCGGCTCAACTCCTTTCGTACCCTTAAACGCCGCAAATGGACCACCATTGAGCCAGCGCAATCGTTCCGCGGCCTTCGAACTCCCGGAAGAAATGCCCGATCGGCAAGCCATGCGCTACTGCATCACGATCATCTTCGGGCGCCGAATATTCCC